>JAQUGA010000025.1 GCA_028684405.1 Bacteroidales bacterium
TTCGATGTATACCAAAATTGTTCAGGCTCCGATTATTATTAATTTAAACATACTAAAGACAAAACCCGACGACAGAGAGTTTGCATACCGTTATTTGCCCGTTTAGTCTTGGTTGAAGGGGAGTTCAAATCGTTGTTTGAAGGACGTGTATCTGCCGAATTTGACACCTCTTCGATGATCCAATATGTGAGCCATGGAAAGCCAGCAAAAATGATTTTTGTTGCCGACGGGGATATTATTAAAAATCAGGTCGACAAGCAGGGGCCTTTGCCTCTCGGATACGATAGGTACTCAAAACTTACCTTCGGAAATAAAGAGTTTTTATTGAATGCAATTAATTATTTATTGGGTGATGAAGATTTAATGCAAGTGAGAGCAAGGGAGATAAAATTGAGATTGCTGGATAAAACCAAATTGTCTAAAAACAAAACCTATTGGCAAGTGTTTAATATTGTTATGCCATTGCTTGTTATTTTTATTTTGGCCTTGGCAATGCTTTATTATAGAAGATATAAATATGCTCGTTAATCTAAAAGAAAATATACGAAGATGAAAAAAAGAAATAAACAATTGTTGATAGGTGTCCTTCTATTAGGATTAATTGCGCTTTTTTTAGTGCTCTTTAGTTCAAAATCAGGAACGATTAAAAAAGCCTACAAAGATTTTGCGATAAGTGATACCGCCTCTGTAACTAAAATATTTTTGGCGGACAAATTAGACAATCAGGTTTTATTGACAAAAGACGCCAATGGTGTTTGGTTTGTTAATGAAACGCATCTTGCAAATGTCGATAACATTAATTTGTTGCTTTTTACAATGGAACATATCGCTGTTTGGGCGCCCATTCAAAAAGCAGCTCACGATAATATTATTAAGCGTTTGGCGGTTGTTTCTACAAAAGTTGAAATTTATCAAAAAAAACACCTTATCGATTTTTGGGGAATTAAATTATTCGAACGCGAAAAATTGACCAAAACCTACTATATGGGCGAACCAAACATGACCAGTGATGGAAATGTAATGCTTATGGATGGTGCATCGCAGGCATTTATTGTCTATTTGCCTGGCTTTAGAGGCTTTGTTTCACCACGTTATTCTGCCTACGAAAGTGATTGGCGTGATCATACCGTTTTTAAAACAAGATTGCCTCAGATTCAGGAAATTAAACATGAGAATATCCTCGAACCGGAAGAATCATTTTTAGTTACAAAATCTGGAAGCAGAACATTTCAGCTTACTCATTTAGCTTCCGGAAAAATTGTTCCAGATTATGATACCATTACAGTTTTCGACCATGTTTCAGCTTTCAGAAGTGTGAAGTATGAAGCCATGGCGAGAAATATAAATCAAAATTATCTGGATTCTTTGTCGTTTTATCATTTCTACACTTTAACATTAACCGATGTTGATGGTAATATCACTGTTGCCGAAATGTACCATCAGCCAGAGTTGTTAATCACAGACTATAGAAAAACGACGGAAGAAATTGAAGAAACTCATAATTTAGATAAGTTTTATCTAAAACTCAACAACGAACCTCAATTATACGTCGCACAATTTTTTGTTTTTGACCGATTGATTCAACCTTTAAGCTTTTATTTGAAAACTAATTATAAAAAATAGTATTTCACTTGCATTTTTTTGATATATTTGTCTTTTAAAAAAACATCAATAATATGAAATTTATAGTATCCAGTTCGCAATTACAAAAAGGTTTGCTTGCTATCTCAGGCGTTGTTCCATCAAGTAGTACCATGCCTATTATTCAGAACTTTTTATTTACTGTTAGTGGTGATGAGCTCGTTGCTGTAGCAACAGATTTAGAAACCACTATTTCAGCAAATGTTCCGCTTAGCAAAGTGGAAGGTGAGGGAAGTTTTGCCATTCCCCATAAATTAATCATGGACATTCTTAAAAATTTACCCGAATTGCCATTGTTGTTCGAAATTGATCAAGAAAACTGGGCAATTAAAATTTCAGCCAGCAATGGTGAATACAATTTAGTGGGTTATGATGGCGATGAATTTCCAAAATATCCAGTTATCGAAGGTGCAATGTCGATTACTTTCAAAGCAGAAATTTTGAAAAAAGCAATTTCTAAAACTATTTTTGCTGTTGGAAACGACGAAATGAGACCTTCAATGAGCGGTGTATATCTTGAATTAACCGATGAATCAACCACTTTTGTTGCAACTGACGCTCACAAACTAGTACGTTTTCGTCGTATGGATTTAACTTCAGAAATGAATACCTCTTTTATTATTCCCAAAAAACCATTGTTGCAAGTAAAAAATAATTTGCCCGAAGATGATACCGATTTAGTAATTAATTACAATCAAACAAACATTCATTTTAATCTTGGAAACGTAAACGTTGTAGCTCGTTTAATCGAAGGTAGATATCCTAATTATTCGGCCGTTATTCCTACCAATAACCCAAATGTTCTCACTGTTGATAGAATGTCGTTGTTGCTCGCCATTAAACGAGTTTCTATTTTTGCAAATGCTTCAACCATGCAAATTCGTTTTAAAATAACTCCCTCTGTGATTACCATAAGTGCTGAAGATTTGGAATATTCTAATTTTGCACATGAGACTTTGCCCTGTTCGTACGAAGGAGAAGAGATGGAAATTGGTTTTAATGCTCGCTTTATCCTCGAAATGCTTTCAAATATCGAAAGTCAAGATGTCAGAATAGATATGTCGCAATCAAATAGACCTGGAATCATTTTCCCAATTGAAGAAGAAGCAAACGAACAAGAAGATATTTTAATGCTTGTAATGCCAGTTATGCTTAAAAATGCGTAATGCGGATTTTGTAAAAATAAAAAAATGCAGTATTTTTATATACTGCTTTTTTTTTTATTCTTGACTTAAATTGTCCTCGATTGTGGTCAGCTTTTGATCCTTATCATCTCCAATTCTATCCAATAATGGCTTGATTCTGTCAAAAATTGTATTCGCCCATAACCTTGATTCTTTTCCGTAAAAGTGCGTCGTTGTAATGGTGTCGTGTCCAACAACATCATCGCTGCGGACAAAAAAGATATTGTTTTTGTCAACTGTATTTTGAATGGCTTTAATTCTATGTGTTAGTCCAGATCTTCGCATGGGCCCAATCCAAACAATTTCGCAGTTTTGTGAGTTATCACGAATAATGTTTATTAAACCTTGATGATCGTTAATTACATTGCTGCCCAAAGCAATTAAAACAATGTCTGGTTGTAAATCCGAAATGACTTTTGACAATTTGCCGTTGTGTTTTTTGGAAACAACATCCTCATTTCGAACTGAATTGTATTCTAAATAACGCAAGCTCTTTTTTGGTGGAATAACTTCGTCATGAAGACTCTCTCGTATGGCGTATCCACAGCAGTTGTTTGTCATTTTATAGGTGTATGTTTTTGAACCCGCTCCACCAATCGAAATAGAGAGAATGTCAAATTTTTCGGTATTGTGTATGGCTCTTTGCAGATGTTCGCCAAAGGGACCCATTAAATGTGAATCGCCTAACATTAGGATTCTTGGAACCTTGGAAATGCTATCGTTTTCGGAATGTTTTTCAATCCTTGAAATACTCGTATAGGTGATATTGCTGGTTGGAATATAGTCCAGATTTTCATTGCTCTCCATTTTAGGAATACTATCTTCCTCCGTTATGGAAATATTGGAAGCAATGTCTTCCATAGAGTCTTCGGTTTGGTTTGTTGTGTTTTCCTGATTTTGACAAGAAAATAGTAGAATTATTGATGTGAAAATCAAGATTTGTTTAGCTAGATTTTGTATGATATTCATTAGAATAGATTAAAATATTGATAGTTTAATAATTAATGCTACTATTTGCAAGTTCTCCATGAATCTTTTTTTTGCAAAATTAACTTTTTTTTGGTATAACAGACTAGCTAGTCGTTTATATTGTTGAAAAACATCAAAGCGTCAGCAACGACAAAAGTGCTTCCTCCAATGAAAATCAAATCTTTTTTTTGTGCTTTTTTTAATGCGCTTTGAATGGCATCATCGACGGTTGAGAATTTTTCTCCAATTAAATCATATTTTTCTGCTTTTTCTTTCAAAATACCAGCATCCAGTGCTCTGGGAATCGATGCTTTGCAAAAATAGTAGTGGCCCGATTTTGGAAATAAATCCAAAATATTGTCTACTTCTTTGTCATTTACAACGCCTAAAATAATATGTAGTTTTTGGTGCTTAATTCTTTGCAATTTGGGAATGGTTAACGAAAGTCCGTGTTGGTTGTGACCGGTGTCGCAAACAATCATAGGCTTTTCTTGAATGCACTGCCAGCGTCCCATGAAGTTTGTGTTTTTTATCACATTTTCAATGCCTTTTTGAATCTCTTCTGCCTTGATTTTAAATTCTCCTTGTTTATTTAAAATATCGATGGCTGCAATGACTCCACTAATGTTTTTTAGCTGATAATCTCCAGCTAAAGGGCTCTTTATATGCAGTTCACAATCCGATGTTTGGGCTGTAATTTCGTTTATAAATGGATTTGAACTATTGTTTTGAAGAGTGCAAATATCTTCTGCAAAATAGATTTGCGAACTTTCTTGTTTTGCCTTTTGGACAAAAACGGCTTTGCTTTCTTCCGTAAACTCGTTGATTAAAACGGACGTTTTGGGTTTGATGATGCCCGCTTTTTCAAATGCAATTTCAGAAATGGTATCGCCTAAAAATTGTGTATGATCAAATCCAATATTGGTAATTATTGATAAAATTGGGGAAATCACATTGGTTGAGTCCAATCGGCCTCCCATTCCTGTTTCTATAATGGCAATGTCTACTGTCTCTTGTGCAAAATAAGCTAAAGCCACGGCTACTGTCATTTCAAAAAAAGAGGGTTTCATCTCCAAAAACTTTGAATAATGGTTTTCTACAAAGTGACAAATATGTTCTTTAGTGATTTTTTCTCCATTAATTTGGATTCGTTCTCTAAAATCGACCAAATGTGGGGAAGTGTAAAGTCCAGTTTTATATCCCGCTTCTTGAAAAATAGAGGCCAACATGTGCGAAACAGACCCTTTTCCGTTGGTGCCTGCCACGTGGATGCTTCTAAAGCGATGGTAAGGATGGTTTACGAGCTCCATTAAGGCATTGGTATTCTCTAGGTCTGCTTTGTATGCGGCAGCACCAATGCGTTGATACATGGGCAAACTATTGAAAAGGAATTGTAAAGTTTCGTTGTAATTCATGGACGAAGAAGAGTCGTTATGGAACTAAATAATAACGTAAGTAATGGTTCCCATTTGAATTTCAGCGGCATCTGATTTTGCATCAAACTTTGATTTGCGAGCGAACTCTTCACATACTCTCCAAACTTGAGAATTTGCAATGCTCGTACCACGAGAAATGGTTTCTGCATCCACTACATTGCCTTCTCTGTCAACTTTTATTTGAACCACTACTTTTCCTTGCGTATTTGCAATGCTTGGAGCAGGGAGCGAGCGAGCTTTTCTGCCAGATAAACTAAACGAAGGTCCTACATCGTTGCCTACACCAGAACCAACTCCATCGCCAATACCTGTTCCTTTGCCTGGGCCTGTCCCAGAACCTATGCCACTTCCGGCGCCTGTTCCAGAGCCATCACCTGGTTTGGTGTTTTGACCTGGACGATATATTAAGCGTGGATCTACTTCGGGTTCTTTTGGTTCGGCTTTTTTTTCTTTATTGATCACCTTATTTACACGATTGTTTATTGATGGAGCCTCTTCGCTGTTTTGTGTAAGATAACTATCGTTGCTGGATGCTGGTTTGGATACATGTGTCGGAGCCGATGATCCACCACCACCGCCACCTAAATCAATTTCAATGCCTTTTTCTTCGGGCAATGGGAGGGGAGTTTTAAAACCAAAGAAAAATAGACATAATAATAGTAATGTATGAAACAATGTCGCTCCTACAATACCACGGATGTCATTTTTTGTCAACTTTCGTTTCATTCTTTTGGTGTGGTTGCTAAAATTAATTTGTATTTATTTCCAGTATTATCATTAATTGCATTGATTGCATCAATCACTAAAATAATATCTTGAACCGCAACCAATCGGTCGGCACGAAGCACAACCGTTGCATCAACTTGCGCTTCTTTAACTAGTTCTTCACCCAATTTTGTCTCCAATTGGTCTATTTCGATGGGTGTTTCACCAATGTAAAATAGATTTGGCTCTTGAATGTAAACAGTAACATTTTGTTTTGCCATTGTTTTACTGTTGCTTTGTGGCAACAATAGCTTCACAGCGTTCGGGCTAACCAAAGTCGATGTAATCATGAAAAAGATGAGCAAAAGGAATACTAAGTCAGACATGGATGCCGAACTAAATTCCAAACTTCTCTTATTTCGAGTTTTTATTGCCATGTTTTTTTAATTAGCTGGTTCATTTAATAAATCCATAAATTCAGTAGCTCTCGCTTCTAGCTGAAAAACAACATTTTCGATGCGTGCAACCAAGATATTATAACATATATAAGCAGTAATCCCAACAATCAAACCAGCGATGGTCGTAACCATAGCTTCATAGATTCCACTGGATAAAAGTTGAATATCAATATTGTTTCCCGCTTTCGACATGTCGTAAAATGCACGAACCATACCTGTTACAGTACCCAAAAAACCGATCATTGGGGCTGCACCAGCAATGGTGGCTATCATTGCTATGCCTTTTTCTAAGCGAGAAACCTCTAAGCTGCCCACCGTTTCAATAGCTGTATTGATGTCGCTCAATGGCTTTCCAATACGCAATAAGCCTTTTTCAATCATTCGTGCAAGTGGTGATTCATTGTTTTTGCATAGTGCTAAAGCAGAATCCAAACGTCCATTGTGAACAAAATCCCGAATGTTATTCATGAAGTTGCTCTCTTCTTGGGAAGCTTTCCGAATGGTTAAAAACCGTTCAATAAATAGATAAATAGCAATAACCGACATGATGGCTAGGGGAATCATAATCCATCCGCCTTTCAACATCATTTTCCATAAGGAAAGTTTTTCATAATTGGCAACACCTGCTTGGGTTGCTACTTCTGCAGTTTCACTTACTGCTTGGGTCACTTGTAGAATTATTCCAGTAATCATAAAAAGGTATTGATTGGTTTTTTTACAAAATTACTTACACCGTTGCTGTTACTTGTTTCTTTAAGCTTTATTTGCTAACAACTTCATGTTAATAAAACTCATTTTATACAAAAATATTGTGTTCCTATCTTCCCGAGTAGATGCAAGCTCCTATGGAATCAAATCTTGCACCCGTAACACTCGATAATGTATTGCAAATTTCAAGTTTTCTTAAAAGTCCTAAAAAAGCAAAAATAATCGCTTCTTTATTTGATATTATCTCATCTGAAGGAAGAGTGATGTTTGAATGCTCTCTTTTTATTTTCTCAATAAGAGCCTTGTTGTATGCTCCACCTCCTGTAATTAGCATATTTCCATCTCCAAATTCTTGAATATCTTTTTTTATAGATAAGGCAATAAGTTCTGTGAATGTTGCTAAGATATCAGAAATATTTCGCTTTTTACTTTCGATGATGCTAATATAATAGTCGAAAACATATTCTCTTCCCAATGATTTTGGTCTTTTTTTATGATGAAAATCCAATGCTAATAACTCTTCGAGAAGAATATTATCTAATTTCCCTTTTTTTGAAAGAACTCCGTCTTTGTCAAAATCAAATCCCAATTTTTTTGCGTAATGATTGAGCACCATATTGGCGGCACATATATCCCATGCAAGTCTCTGTCTGCCATCATTTACCGAAATATTAGCGATGCCTCCAATGTTTAAACAAAATTTGAATTCTCCAAACAATAGCTCGTCGCCAATCGGAACGAGGGGAGCCCCTTGTCCACCTAAAGCCAGATCTTTTGTTCGAAAGTCGCAAATGGTGTCAATTTGTGTAATGGCAGCTATCTCGGCACCATTTCCAATTTGACAAGTGAATTTTTTTTCGGGCTGATGAAATATGGTATGACCATGAGATGCTATAATTTCTGCATGCGTCTGTTGTTGCGATAAAAAATCTGCGGTGGA
The DNA here is from genome assembly GCA_028684405.1 of Bacteroidales bacterium. Taxonomy (GTDB): domain Bacteria; phylum Bacteroidota; class Bacteroidia; order Bacteroidales; family WCHB1-69; genus JAQUGA01. Next base: position 8,042 of record JAQUGA010000025.1, read on the forward strand.
TTCTCCAAAATATCTTCCCAATTCATTGTGAAGCAAGAAAAGATCTTCTCCGCTCAAAGTGTGTGCTACCAATAACTTGTTCTGAATATCAGCAGGATACGCCTTGGTGGTTGCAGATACTACTTCGTAACTCCATTTTTTGTTTGTCTGAAAAAAATCACACAAACAAATGTCCAATCCGTCTAGCGATGTGCCTGACATTAAGCCAACTACACGATGTTTCTTCATGCTTTTTCGATGTAGGGTAATACGTTTTCTAATTTAAGTCCTCGCGAGCCTTTTATCAAAATAAGAGCCTTTAAAATTGGGTTTTTTTCTAAAAACAGAATTGCATCCGCAGTACTCTGAAATGTTTGAATGGAATCCGGCTTTTGAATTTTTGAAAAACATTCTCCAATTAATATACTTTGGTTAAGATCCATTTCTTTAATCTTGTCTACTATTTTTTGATGCTCATTTATACTTTCTGTCCCCAATTCAAGCATATCTCCAAGGATTATCACTTTGTTGTTGTGAGAAATGTTTTGCAAATTATTGAGCGATTCAATCATGCTGCTTGGATTGGCATTGTATGCATCCATGATTATTGTATTGTTTTTCCCTTTAATGAGTTGGGATCTATTATTTTGGGGTTGATAGAAAGAGAGTGCATTTGCAATTGTATCCATATCAATATTAAAAAGTCTTCCAGTGGCAATGGCTGCTAAAATGTTTTTAAGATTATAACTTCCTACTAATTGTGTATGAATGTGAGTGTTTTTCTCTTCTACCAAAACACTTATTTGTGGTGCATTGATGCTGATTTTTCCAACAATATTTCCGAATTTTTCTCCATATAGAAAACGATCGGCGTTTTCCGACAGTTTCATCAAGAGTTCATTGTCGGAATCAACAATGAGTTTGCCATTATTTTTAATTACATAATCATACAAAGCTCTTTTTGCTTGAATTACTCCTTCAGTTGAGCCAAATCCTTCTAAATGGGCTTTTCCAATATTCGTAATTATACCATGAGTAGGCTTTGCAATTGTACACAAATCGGCAATTTCGCCAATATGATTAGCGCCCATTTCTATAATTGCTATTTCGTGTTGGTTTGTAATAGAAAGCAGCGTTAGCGGAACTCCAATATGGTTGTTTAAATTTCCAAGAGTGGCTAAAACAAAATATTTCGTTTTCAAAATGGTTTGCAAAAGCTCTTTGGTTGTGGTCTTTCCATTGGTTCCTGTAATTCCAATAATGGGTATTTTTAGCGTGTCTCTATGATGAATAGCCAGTTTTTGCAGTGTTTCTAAAACATTTTCAACGATGATTATTCTGGAATCAGAATCTGTTTTTTCATCACAAATGGCGAAAGAAGCTCCCTTTTCCAATGCTTCTTTAGCAAAATAATTTCCATTGAAACGATCTCCTTTTAATGCGAAAAAAAGAGAGTTTGGGCTAATGTTCCGAGTATCCGTAGAAATTTCAGGGTGATTCTTATAAAAATTGTATAATTCTTCGATTGTAATCATTTGAAAAGCTTTTAAAATAAAACCCCCATCTATAAATAAATGAGGGTTTTGTTTATTATGGTTTTATTGATGTCTTATTTTGAACGACCAATTGGAGCTCCTAATCGAGCCATAGCACATCTGAATCCGATATAATCTGTGGCTTCATCTTGTTCCAAGAAACGACGTTGACCAGGCCCCATCCAATATTGCAAATCTTTCCAAGAGCCACCTTTGTATACTCTAGACTTGTCAGTTATTAATGAGTAGATGTCTTGCGTTTCTGTATTCATTGGGTCACTAGAATACATCGAACGAGTGTTTAACGAACCTGATTTGTTATTCCAGTTTGTTGTACCATCAGTTAGTACATTTGATCCGAAATCACCGTCCAAATAATTAATATTATCAGATTGACGATAATTCCTACGTCTATTGTTTTTGAAATCAGATACTGGAGCCATTGGGATTTTTCCAATAGAATCACGTTCTGCAATTAAATTTTCTTCAATGTCTTCAATCACTTTTGTTTGATACACATTTCCCCTGAATGGTCTTAGTTCGCTAACGTATTCATGAGATTGGTTACGATATACATCCATTACCCATTCCGAAACGTTACCTCCCATATTATACAAGCCATAATCATTGGGCCAGTATGAATAAACAGGAGCCGTAACTTCAGCTGCATCATTTAAGTGACCAGCAATTCCCATATAATCTCCTTTTCCACGACGCATGTTGGCAACAAAGTCGCCATAAAAACGATTGTCATCCGTACGAGTGATGTGTCCATTCCAAGGATATAATCTGCGTTCAAGAATACGTTCTCCTAAAGTATTTCCAATTAAACCCAGAGCTGCAAATTCCCATTCAGCTTCTGTAGGTAAGCGATAGCTTGGGAGTAAAATTCCGTCTTCCATTTTAGCATTACGGTATTCACCCGTTACCAAGTTTTGAAAACGTCGGTCAGAATTGCCTTCATAATCTTCATACGACAGATAGGCTTCTGTGTTAAAATAACCTTCGGCTGAGGGCTCTGGTGAGAGAACAATAACTCCGGTTTCTACTAAAATCATTTCGTTCACACGGTCGGTACGCCAAGCACAATAATCGTTGGCTTGTTCCCAAGAAACACCTACAACGGGATATTCTCTATAGGCAGGATGTCGCAAATAATACTCAACATAAGGTTCGTTGTACGCTAATTTGTTTCTCCATACCAAAGTATCGGGCAAGGCTTTGCGATATACAACAGCATAATCAGCTGGCACAAAAACGCGATATAGCCAATGAAGATACTCTAGATAGTCTAGATTACGAATTTCTACTTCATCCATGTAAAAAGAGGATACCGTCACTCTTCTAGGAGTGTTGTTCCATTCATACATAACGTCTTGTTCTGAGCGACCCATGACAAATGTCCCGCCTTCAATAAGAATTAGGCCTGGACCGGTCATTTGCTCTTCGAATGGAGCTACTTCAAAACCACCATTCTTGGGATTGTTGTATTCCCAACCTGTGGTGTTTGAGGCAGATCGTCTGCAAGATTGTAAGCTCATAAAGCTCATGCTTACAAAAATGGCTAAGATAATTAACTTCGTTTTATTCATTGTTTCCTGATTTTTTCAAATTATAATATTATAACTAAAATGATGGACAGTTTATTGCTCTTACACGTCTTCTTTTTTCTGGACAAGGGAATTGATACATGAATGAAATTTCATGTGCTCCTCCAGTAATGTTTGTCAGTTCAGAAACGGTTAAGTCATAAGTATATCCAAATTTAAATGTTTCTTGTTGCACGCCAAATAATACAATAAATGCATCTGGGTTTTCAAAGTTTTGTCGAAACCAAGCACCAGCAACAAATGGGTAGTAGTTATAGTAAAAACCATAGTTTAATTGGTGAAACTGCATTTGTTGTGAATACAAAATGTTGGGAGAAATACTAATGTCACTTATACTTCTTGAACGTTGACTTTTTCTTTTAATATCAATAACATAACCTGCATGAGCCGTATATTTACGAGGTAATTTACTAATACTGATAAAACCTTCTTCGGGTTGAGTTAAGTGATGAACAGCAACTCCACCAAAAAAGTTTTCAGTATATCCTAATAAACCAGCTGAAAAGTCAACATAACCTTTTGTAAGTGTCCCAGGACGCTGCTCTTGAGTGTCATATACAAAACCGTATTTTTCATCAATCATATCGCCAAAAGTGAGATTGTCCCAATTTAATGATTTTTGTTGAAAGGTAGCTTGAAGGGCTGCTCTCATAGAAAAAGTACGGCTGACGTCTAGCTTATATGAATACATTGCACTAATTGCGTTCGTGTTAATCGTGCCTTGTCCAGCGCGGTCACCCATGAATAATATTCCAACTCCTCCCGATAAACGTTCAAAATGTTGGTCATATGCAGCACTGTAGGAAAGAAATGTTCCTGAAATAGAAGGCCATTGATCCCTAAAATTTAATGTCATTCTAGGGCATACAGCCGAGCCGGCAAAGGCTGGATTCAAGTATATTGGGTTGGCATAAAATTGCGAAAATTGAGCATCTTGCCCATATGATGAGTTTGTCTGGCATAATATTGCTAAAAACGCAATGCATCCAAATAGTATTCTTCTTATTTCAATCATTTTATTACCGAGTTTAAGGTTACAATATTACAAAAAAATCAATCATGAGAGATAATTTTTCAAAAAATAGTGCATTTATTTTAAGATTTCATCCTGTTTTGTACGCAGTTTGTTGAAAAAAGTTCGATTTTCATGATCTTTCTATTATTTAAAACAATAATTTTGTCTTTAAACTGTTAGTTCAGTTGTTGGATTCAAAATAAACTATAGCAACAAGACGTATGATGAAGTTGAAATATTGGGTAGTATTTGTGTTTTTTTTCCTTTTTGCTCATTTTAATTTACTTGGACAATTCTTTTCTTATTCGGATACAATTGGTTGGTCCGCTCCTGAAAAGATTTTTATGAGTGATAAAAAAATAAAAAATGTTGTAAGTTTTCCTAACGGACAATTTGCAAATCCCAATAGTGCTGTACCTCATTTTGTGAAAAGAATAGCGCTTCAAGGACAAGCAAATTCGGTTGAGTCACGTTTGATTGTCCACGAAACCAGTATGTTGAGTGTCGAAAATGCTCGTCTATTAGAGCTTGATATGCAGGAAATAAATTCTGAATTTGAGCTAGAAGCTCCTGTTTTCAGAGAGAGAACAAGCCCTTTTGTCCATTTTATTCTTTTTCCAATTCGAAAAACCAGTTCAGGGAATTATGAATTGATAAAATCTTTTACCATTGAGTATTCTTTGCAAGAAGAAAAAAGAAATAATAATTCAAAATCCAATGCATCAAACTCCGTTTTAAGATCTGGAAATTGGTACCGTTTCGCTGTTCGAAGCACTGGTATTGCCCGAATTACATTTATGGATTTGAAAAACATGGGCATCGATCCAGAAACCATTTCACCTTCTTCTATTTCGGTATTTGGAAATGGAGGAAATGTTTTGCCTGAATCCAATGCTGCTTTTCGATATGATGATTTGCAAGAGGTAGCCATAGAGATTGTGGGAGGCGAAGATGGCACCTTCGATTTAAACGATTATATATTGTTTTATGCAAAAGGTACAATCGGATGGATTTATGACTCTGCTTTAGAAATGTTTAAACATGTTGAAAATCCATATTCGGATGTAGCTTATTATTTTATATCTACCGATTCTTTTGTGGGAACCCAAAAAAGAGTTTCTTCAAAAGCTTCGCTGAGTCAAATGGCTAATAACTCCTATGATTCATTTACAGATTATGCGGTGTATGAAAAGGATGCCGTAAATCTAGTCAAATCTGGGAAAAAATGGCTGGGAGAAACTTTCGACATGAATACAAGCTATAATTTCCCTTTCCGATTTAATGGTTTTGTGCCTTCATCTTCGGCTAAATTGTATGTCAAAGTAGCAGCTGCTTCAAGCACCACCTCGACTTTTAATTTTTCGGTAGGCGGCCAATCATTTAATTTAGGAGTTCCACCTATTTCATACAGTAATACAAAGGCTGCTTTGGCCGATGCTCTCTACGATTTTGTTCCCAATGCTGCCACTTTTAATGTCGGGATTTCCTATACTAAACCAAATATAATTTCGGTTGGCTGGTTAGACTACATTAATATTAATATAAAGCGGTATTTAAAACAGAGTGATGGTCAGGTTTCATTTCGGGTTCCCGAAAGTGTTGGGATTGGAAATGTTTCAGAATTTGTTTTGTCTAATTTAAATTCAAAATCTGTGGTTTGGGATGTAACCGATTTTGTTAATCCCGTTCGGGTTTTAACCGAGCCCACTACAAATGGTTTTAGTTTTAAGGATCACAGCGATAGTTTACGTGAATATGTTTTGTTTGATGGCTCTTCTTTTTTACCCGTCATTGCAGGAGGTAAAATTGAAAACCAAAACTTACATGCGTTGCCAAATTGTGATATGCTTTTGGTTACACATCCTAGTTTTGCTCACCAAGCTCAAACTTTGGCTAATTTTCATCGAGAACAAAGAGGGATGGAAGTTCACGTAGTGGATGTTTTTCAGATATACAATGAGTTTTCTTCAGGTTCGCCAGATCCAACTGCCATTCGAGATTTTGTAAAAATGTTTTACAATCGCCACGGTGCATCGGCTCCAAGGTTTTTATTGCTTTTTGGCGATGCCAGTTACGATTATAAAAATATTTTGGGACACAATCAAAATTTCATCCCAACTTATCAAAATGATAACTCCGTAGATGAATATAGTTCATGGGCAACCGACGATTATTTTGGCTTACTGGATGATAATGAAGGTCAGCAGTCCATTGGAAGTTTGGATATTGGCATTGGTCGTTTTGTGATTCAAACTCAGGAACAGGCATCTCAAATGGTCAATAAAACCATTCGCTACTTAAGTTCACGCAGAATAGTTCAAAACCAAGCTGCACAAGTATCAAATTTTGGAGATTGGAGGAGTTATGTTTCCATAATTGCAGATGATGAAGACAATAATATTCATATTTCGGATGCTGATAAATTGGCCAAAGTAATTGAGGATAATTTTAAAGAATATAATGTCGAGAAAATATATTTTGATGCCTATCCTCAAGTCTCCTTTTCGGGCGGACAGCGATATCCTGACGTTGAAGATGCCATAAACCAACGTATGACCAAAGGAGCTCTTTTTGTAGATTATATTGGTCATGGAGGAGAAGTGGGATGGGCACACGAAAGAGTTTTGAGAATTACGGATATTCAACAATGGAGAAATACATACAATATGCCGATTTTTATTACCGCTACTTGTGAGTTTACCCGTTTTGATGATCCTTTGCGAACTTCTGCTGGTGAATTGGTGTTTTTAAACCCAAACGGAGGTGCAGTCGCATTATTAACAACGTCTCGAGTTGCCTATTCAAATACAAATTACAATTTGAACAAGGTTTTCTTAAGCAATGCATTTTTAAAAACGGCAGGTCAATATAAAAGTTTGGGTGAATTGATGCAAATTTCTAAAAACTCAAATGTTACAAGCTATTTCAATATCCGAAACTTTATTTTGGTCGGAGACCCCTCCATAATTCCTTCATATCCAAAATATAATGTTGTAGCAACACATATTAATGGAAATGCAATCTCCTTGGAAGCCGATACTATCAGAGCCTTTTCAAAAGTGCAAGTTTCGGGAGCCGTTACGGATGATAATGGAAATGTTTTGGACAATTTTAATGGTATTGTTTATCCAACCGTTTTCGACAAACCTAGCCGTATTAATACTTTGGTAAACGATCCCAGGAGCTATCCCTTCACGTTTTTATATCAAAAAAATGTTTTATTCAAAGGAAAAGTAAGTGTTATAAATGGGCATTTCGATTTCAGTTTCATCGTGCCGAAGGATATTTCTTATGATTATGGAAATGGAAAAATTAGTTTTTATGCGCATTCTGAAAACGAAGATGCACTTGGATATTTCGACAATTTCATCATCGGTGGAGTAGATACATTAAATATTATTTCGGATGATAAAGGTCCTGAAATTCGGTTGTTTATGAATGATGATAAATTTGTAACGGGTGGAATGACAAATGAAAGTCCAATTTTGATTGCTTATGTTAGCGACTCAACGGGGATTAATACCGTGAGCAATGGAGTAGGGCATGATGCTGTGGCTATTTTAAATGATGATGTCGCCAATAGTATTATTATTAATGACTTTTTCGAATCTGATTTAGATAGTTATAATAGTGGTGTTTTTAAATATCCATTCCGCAAACTGTCAGAGGGAAGACACAAATTAATGGTCAAAGTTTGGGATATTTTGAATAATTCATCGGAAGAATCCATTGAATTTATTGTGGTAAATTCTGCTGAATTAGCTCTTAAACATGTTTTAAATTATCCAAATCCGTTTACCACTCATACATCTTTCTTTTTTGAGCAAAATCAACCCGGAAATTTATTGGATATTCAAATTCAAATTTTTACGATAAGTGGAAAAATGGTTAAAAATATTAGACAGTCTGTAAACATGAATGGTTTTCGTTCTGATGCGATTCAGTGGGATGGAAGAGATGATTATGGCGATAAACTAGCCAAAGGCGTTTATTTATATAAATTGAGGGTTCGGAATGAAAAAGGCGAAATTGCTGAAAAAACAGAAAAAATTGTAATCATATAACAATATCTATTAATATAAAACGTTATATTTGCGTTTTAAAATGAAATAAATTCATGAAATTATCAAAAATCTCTTTTGTTCTAGTCACTGTGGCTTTTTTACTGTCAGGTACAATAACGGCTCAGATTTCAAGATCTCAGTTGCAATTAAATACGATCACAACCGCAGTCCCTTTTTTACTAATAGCCCCTGATTCTCGGGCAGGTGGAATGGGTGACGTGGGGGTGGCAACTCCGGCAGATGCTGCTTCTATTCACTGGAATTCGGCAAAACTATTGACGGCAAAACCCAAAATGGGATTGTCCGTTTCATATGCTCCATGGTTAAGAGCTTTAGTAAATGATATTAATTTAGCTTATCTGGCAGGGTATTATAAGCTTGATAATCAAAATGTTATTTCAACATCTTTGCGTTATTTTTCATTGGGATCCATTACTTTTACCGATGAATTAGGAGAATCAAGAGGCGATTATAATCCTCACGAGTTTGCTATAGACGCTTCCTGGGCAAGATTGTTAAGCAACAACTTTTCAATGGGTATTACAGGACGCTATATCTATTCAAATCTGACTTTAGGGCAATACGTACAAGGACAAGAGTCGCGACCTGGTTGGTCTGTTGCTGCTGACCTCTCTGTTTTTTATCAGAAAGATATTAGAATTAATGGTCTTGAAAAAGCCAATATTGCCTTTGGTGCGGTAGTTTCGAACATTGGTTCTAAAATATCATATACCGAAACCACTACAAGAGATTTTATTCCAACTCAGCTTAGATTTGGACCTGCTTTGAGTATGGATATTGACAAACATAATTCATTTGTTTTTGGAGTAGATTTTAGTAAACTATTGGTTCCAACTCCACCAGTTTGGGCAAGAGACTCTACAGGTTCTGGTTATTTGTTTGATCCTGCTGGAAATAGAATGATTCAATCTGGAAAAGATCCCAATGTTTCTGTTGTTACAGGCATGTTGCAATCTTTTTATGATGCACCGGGCGGAATGTCTGAAGAACTTCGTGAAATTAATTTTGGAGTGGGTGTTGAATACTGGTACGACAAACAGTTTTGTATTCGTGCTGGATATTTCCACGAAGATAATACCAAAGGCGATCGTAAATTTGTAACTTTTGGAGCTGGATTAAAATACAGTGTTTTCGGTTTAGATTTCGCCTATTTAGTTCCCATTCGTCAACGTAATCCACTTGAAAATACTTTGCGTTTTACTTTAGTGTTTGATTTTGAGGCGTTTGCGGCGACCAATAAATAGTATGGACAAACCTTCTATTCGAGTTGGCTTAGGTACTGATACACACGCTTTTCAAAAGGGAGAATTTCTTGTTATTGGAGGTGTTAAAATTCCTTTTGACAAATCTTTTAAAGCACATTCTGATGGGGATGTGCTTTTGCATGCTGTGTGTGATGCTCTTTTGGGTGCAAGCGGAAACAAAGACATCGGTACTTTTTTCCCAGATACGGATCCGGTTTTTGAAAATGCCAACAGCATGGATTTGTTGAAAAAAACAGTGGAAATTATTCATGCTCAAAATTGGAAAGTGGCTAACATAGATTGCGTAATTACCATTCAACAACCTAAAATGGCTCCTCATATTGATGCAATGAAAGACAATATTGCCAGCTGTTTGCAAATTTCAACAGAAGAAGTTTCTGTAAAAGCAAAAACGTCTGAAAATATTGGTTTTATTGGTCGTGGCGAAGGTGCTTCAGCACAGGTTGTAGTTTTGTTGTATCGCTAGATGATTTTCTTATTCGCTCTCTAAAATGCGTTTGGCTTCATTAATTTCTTTTAAAACATCTTCGTCAACTTTTGGATAATAAATATCGAGTGATTTAAGTTTTTCGATAATAATATCTATAACTGCAATGCGGGCAAACCATTTTTTATCAGCCGGAATAACATGCCAAGGAGTCAGCTCTTTTGAAGTTTGGTCAAGAATATCTTGGTAGCATTCCATATAATCGTCCCAATATTGGCGTTCTTTAATATCACTCACGGAAATTTTCCAATGTTTCTCTTGGTTGTTTATGCGACGTAAAAAGCGTTGCTTTTGTTCGGCTTTTGAGATTTGCAAAAATATTTTGATGATATGAGTGCCATTTTCTGTCAAATGTTTCTCTAAATCGTTAATAGCATTGAAGCGATTTAACCAAAACTGTCTTTCATTTTTTGGAGTAGGCATCACGGGCAGCTTTTGTTTTGCAGATCGGAAG
>JAQUGA010000214.1 GCA_028684405.1 Bacteroidales bacterium
TAAGTGGACAGGTGGACAGGTGGACGGGTGCCTTACGGAAGATTTTTTTACAGATTACCTACCACCGATTACTGACTACAGATCACCGATTAGCTATTCATTGGAAAATCAATCAAATTTGAGTTGTGGTATCGCATATCTAAGCTCACTTCTTCGGCTACCCATTCGGGTTTTTCAAAAGGTTCATCTTCCGCTTCAAGTTCTATTTCGGCGAGAAGTAAGCCTTTGTTATTGCCCTCAAACTCGTCTACTTCCCAAATTTTGCCTCCAAATTCAACAATGAATCTTGTTTTTTCGATGAACTTTTTGGTAAATTTAGAGAGCATCAATTTGGCATCCGAAATTGGAATTTGGTACTCAAATTCGAATCTTTTGATTCCTTCAGATTTGCTTTTGATGGTCAGAAAAGCTTCCTCATCACGAATTCTAATTCGAATCGTCTTGTCTTTGTCTTTTTGAATGTATCCTTGAATAATATGATACGATTCCTTTGCGACAGACGAATCCCACAAATCATGATTAACCAAAAATTTCCTTTCTATTTCAAACGCCATAATTCGAGATTATTTATCTAATTGTTTCAATTGATCTTTAAGGATTTCAATTTTAGCCAAAGCATCATCTCGTTTTTTAAATTCCACTTCTACCACTTGCTTTGGAGCATTGTTTACAAAACGTTCGTTGCTCAATTTTTGCATCACAGATTTCAAAAAACCTTCCAAGTAAGTTACCTCTTCTGTGATTTTTTTAATTTCCGATTCTACGTCAATTTTCCCTTCCAAAGGGATAAAACATTCTAATTTGTCGACTCTAAAAGCAGAAGCATTTGGAATTGTTGTATCTACAATTTCGATGGAGCTTAAATTTGCCAATTTGCCAATAAAAGCATTAAAATCTTCTGAAAATTCAGAATTGTGATCGTTGATTTTTAATTCTAATAAATCTTTTTGAGGAAGATTTTTCTCTTGACGCACCGCTCTAACGTTCATAATAATTTGGCGTGCCAATTCAAAAGCTGCCAATATTTTTGCATCCACAGGTTTGGGTTCTGGCATTTTGCTTACCATAATTGACTTGCCTTCATTTTTTTCATCTAAAATATGCCAAACTTCTTCTGTAATAAAAGGCATAAAGGGATGCAAAATGTGCATTAAAGTATCGAAAAAATCAAGAGTTTGGCGAAGGGTTTTGGAGTCGATAGGTTTTTGATATGGAGGTTTTATGGCTTCCAGATACCAGGAGCAGAAATCGTCCCAAATAAGTTTATAAACCATCATTAAAGCATCCGAAAGTCGATATTTATCAAATGCCTCATTGATTTGCACCAGTGAATCATTAATCTGATTTTCAAACCATTGAACTGCTGTTTTAGCATAATCTGGTTGCTCTGCCTTTTCATCTACTTCCCAGCCTTTGACCAAACGCATGGCGTTCCAAATTTTATTGCTAAAATTTCGGCCTTGTTCACAAAATGATTCATCAAAGAGCAGATCATTTCCAGCTGGCGAACTAAACAACATTCCCGCCCGCACGCCATCAGCACCATAAATTTCCATTAATTCGATAGGATCTGGAGAATTGCCAAGAGATTTCGACATTTTCCGACGTTGCTTATCGCGAACTATTCCCGTTAGATAAACGTGACGAAAAGGGATTTCCTTGACATATTCCTGACCTGCCATAATCATACGTGCCACCCAGAAAAACAGAATCTCGGGAGCTGTTACCAAAACTTCTGTTGGGTAATAATATTTAATCTCCTCATTTTCAGGATTTCGGATTCCATCAAAAACGGAAATCGGCCATAACCAGGAGGAGAACCAAGTATCCAGAACATCTTCATCCTGTCGCAAATCAGAGATTTTCAAATTTAATTCAGGAAATTTTTGTTGAGCTATTGACAAAGCTTCTTCTATGGTCATAGCAACAACATACTCATTATTAGGCAAATAGTAAGCAGGAATACGTTGTCCCCACCACAATTGCCGAGAAATGCACCAATCCTTAATATTTGACATCCAATGATTGTATACATTTTTGAATTTTTCGGGATAAAACGAAACGGTATTGTCCATAACCACTTCCAAAGCCGGTTTGGCCATTTCTTGCATATTGCAAAACCATTGAATTGAAATTTTGGGTTCAATTACCTCATCGGTACGTTCGCTATATCCCACTTTATTGGTATAATCTTCCTCTTTTTGAAGGAATGATTTCTCTTTCAATTCTCGAACAATCTCTTTTCGAACGACAAAGCGATCTTTTCCTACATACAATTGAGCATTTTCGTTTAAAGTTCCGTCTGGATTAAAAATATCTATGCTTTCCAAATTGTGCTTAATGCCAATATTGTAGTCGTTAATGTCGTGAGCAGGCGTAATTTTCAGTGCCCCTGTTCCAAATTCCATTTCCACATATTCGTCATAAATAATTGGAATAGAACGATTTATAAGTGGCACCAAAACTCTTTTTCCTTTCAGATGCGTATATCTTTCGTCATTTGGGTTTACATAAATAGCCGTATCGCCCAGAATTGTTTCTGGACGGGTTGTTGCAATGGTAACAAATTCATTATCAGAACCTTCAATTTTATAATTTAGATAATATAATTTTGATTGCACCTCTTTATGAATAACTTCTTCGTCGGAAACTGCCGTTAAGGCTTTTGGATCCCAGTTGACCATGCGAGCACCGCGGTAAATAAGACCTTTGCTATGCAAATCAACAAATACTTTCAGCACCGATTCGGACATTTCGTCGTCCATGGTAAATTTAGTTCTATCCCAATCGCATGAAGCGCCTAATTTTTTGAGTTGTTCGAGGATAATTCCACCATGTTTTTCTTTCCAATCCCAAGCATGATCTAAAAACTCTTTTCGGCTCAAGGAGGCCTTATCGATTCCTTCTGCTTTTAATTTTGCGACTACTTTTGCTTCGGTAGCAATGGATGCATGGTCGGTACCCGGCACCCAACAAGCGTTGAAACCCATCATTCTGGCACGACGAACTAAAACATCTTGAATTGTATTGTTAAGCATGTGTCCCATGTGTAGAACTCCAGTCACATTTGGAGGTGGAATTACAACGGTGTATGGTTTACGATGATCGGGGTGAGACGAAAAATAATTATTTTCGATCCATGTTTGGTACCATTTATTTTCGACTTCAGCCGGATTGAATTTTGCAGCAATTTCCATAGGTGTATTTTATCAAATCTTTGAAGATGCAAAAATAGTAAAAATATTGTGAGTCGTAACCAACCATTTCAAGAAAATAGTCGTCTAATCAGTATTGGTTCTATACTTTACTACAATGTTTGAATTTGAGTAAGATGTATACTGTGTTAATATTTGGATTATTCCAATAGAAATTTCTTTTGTTAAACAACTTTAACTATCTTTAGGGCAAAAAAGGGTTTATTTATGAAAAAAAAGATATTTTTACTCTTTGTTTTTATTATTATTACTAGCTGCCTTTTTTCGCAAGCACCTATAGCTAATTTCACCCAAAACAAAACATCTGGTTGTGGAACTCTTTTGGTAAATTTTCAAAACACTTCTACTGGGGGTGCTCCCATGACTTTTTTCTGGGATTTTGGTGATGGCACTACCTCTACTTTTCAAAATCCTTCAAAACATTATAATTCACCTGGCATATATACGGTAAAACTAAAAGCTACCAATTCGCAAGGCAGCAACACAACAACAAAAACAAATCTTATCAAAGTTCACCAGATTCCTTCTGTTTCATTTCTCGCATCGAACACAAGTGGATGTCAGCCTTTTTCGGTAAATTTCAATCCACAAATTACGGGTGGTGGTAACATTATTCAATATACTTGGGACTTTGGTGATGGTTATAGTACTACGCAACAAAATCCAGGATATACCTATCAAATTCCAGGAACCTATTCTGTTTCGCTTACAGTTCTAGACCACAATCAATGTAGCGGCACCAAGAGCCAAATAAATTATATTTATGTAAAACCCAAGCCTAAAGCTGATTTTGTTGGACAGCCTCGAGTATCTTGTGAAGCTCCTCTTACAACGAACTTTTATAACATTTCGCAAGGAGATGGATTGGTGTATTCTTGGAATTTTGGAGATGGTCATACTTCCACCCAAGCCAATCCTTCCAATACGTATATCAATCCAGGATCCTATAATGTTTCGCTACTTATCGAAAACTCATTAGGTTGCAAAGACACGATGATAAAGAGCAATTATGTAAACGTAGGTAATTTTGAAGTTTCAATTACGAGCGATATTTTAACGGGTTGTGCTCCATTAAGCGTAGTTTTTAATGGCATTTCCGAACCTGGTGCTAATTTTCAATGGCAATTTGGCGATGGTTCAAATGCAGTAGGG
>JAQUGA010000026.1 GCA_028684405.1 Bacteroidales bacterium
GAGTTTGACTTTAACAAACTGGGTGCCCCGATTTTATTAAGCGTAGACACCCGTCCCATGTTTGATTTTGTGGGATATAACGATGGTTTTGGTTGGGGAGCGGCACTCGGAATACGATATACATTCTAGATTTCCGAAAATAGCATAAGGTTTGTCAAACGAATCTTTATCAACAAATTGAATAAAAAGATGAAATGGGTTTCCATTTCATCTTTTTTTTTAATTGAAAGAGAAAATATCGGATAAATCGTTTTATATTTGTGAAAGAATCTCATGAGAATTGCTAAAAAAATAAAAAATGATTGATACTTTCTTGAAAGCCAAACATTGGCAACTTTTTGTTTTGACATTTGGAATACCAATGGCAATTCAATTTGCGATGGTGGGTTTTGTAATCTTCAACCTCGCTACTCATTCTAGTATCGACTCCGTTTTTATGTTTAATTACATGAGGGTTTTCCCATTAGTAGTAGTCCTTTTTATGGGAATATTTTTTGCTTGGCATTGGTCTGTCGCCATTGGATTGCAAAAGAGAGTTCCAGAAAATGTAACGATGAAGGTAAAGAAGTTTAAAGTGTTCTTTTTTATCCCTTTGTTCTATATGTCGGCTTTTATGATTTTTTTTGCTGTTTTTCCTGGCCTCCATATGAGTCATAATGTTGATTCTCATGTTGGACTTTTTATTGTTTTCTTTTTTATTGTGTTTTTTCTCCATCTTTTTGCGATGTTTTGCATATTATACACTCTTTATTTTGTGGCAAAAACATTTAAGACTGTTGAATTGCATAGAGAAGTGACTTTTTCAGATTTTGCTGGTGAATTCTTTTTAATATGGTTTTTCCCAATTGGCATTTGGATTCTACAGCCAAAAATCAACAAAATGATTGAAAACTAATGCTTTCCCTGAAGCATTTTTCACATTTACAATACTTCGATTTTACAAACATAAAAGAATCAAATAAAATGAAAAGACAAATAACACTTTTAAGTATATTCATAATTCTATTTGGAAGTGGCTTTGCACAAACAAGCAAAAGGGTTTTGTTTATTGGAAACAGTTATACTGCCGTGAATAATCTTCCTCAAATAGTGAGTGAACTTGCAACATCTGCTGGTGATCATTTAATATTTGACAGCAATACGCCCGGTGGACAAACTTTTCAAGGACATTCTACCAATTCAATATCGCTTCAAAAAATAATGTCAGGAAATTGGGATTTTGTGGTCTTGCAAGAGCAAAGCCAACTGCCTTCTTTCCCTGACTGGCAAGTGCAAGCCTCAGTATTTCCCTATGCTAAAATACTTGACAGCCTTATTCATGCTTATAATCCGTGTGGAGAAACTATGTTTTACATGACTTGGGGTCGAAAAAACGGAGATGCTGATAATTGTCCCTCATGGCCTCCTTTGTGCACTTATGAGGGCATGGATAGTTTATTGTATTTGCGATATATGATGATGGCCGAAGAGAACAATGCTTTGGTTTCGCCCGTAGGGGCTGTGTGGAAGTATCTGCGACAAAATCATCCTCATATTGAATTGTATTCATCTGACGAAAGTCATCCTTCGCTGGCTGGTTCATATGCAGCCGCTTGTTGTTTTTACACTTCCATTTTCAGGAAAGATCCGATGTCAATAACCAACGATTATAATTTGCCAGCAGCAGATGCCGCCAATATTAGAGCCGCTGTAAAAACCATTGTTTACGAAAATCTTTTAAATTGGCACATTGGAGAATATGATCCCATCGCCAACTTCAGTTTTGATATTTCTAATAATATGGTTGAATTTACGAATCTTTCAACAAATGCATCAAGCTATAAATGGGATTTTGGGGATGGAGAAACCTCAACAGACATAAGTCCAAATCATGTGTATGACGTAAACGACATTTTTACGGTAACATTAATCGCTAATTATTGTGACTATTCCGACACAACAAAGCAATCAATAAATATAATTACAAGCAGCGTAGAAGATCCTCTTCTGCAAAAGAGCATTTTGCTTTATCCAAATCCAGTTTCCGACCAGCTGATAATTAATTTAGAGAATATTGATGAGGTTTATGTGCTTAATTCTATCGGACAAACCTTTACGCCCTCGCATACTTCCATTGGAACAAGCACATCCATTGACTTTTCAAGTTTCCCATCTGGAATATATTTTCTTGTCATTTCTACAAATGGTAAATTAGTGACACATAAAGCAATTAAAGAGTAAACCAAAAGAGAAATCCAGCGACCACTTCCAAAAAAACTGGGCGAAATCGAAAAGCCAAATGAGTAGAAAAACACAAAAAATTAAAATTATGGATGGTATCTAAAAGCTTTAAAACAGTACGCTGATTTCAGTGGAAGAGCAAGAAGAAAAGAGTATTGGATGTTTGTTTTGTTCAATATGGTTTTTGGTATAATTGCAATGACTTTAGACCATTTATTAGGAATTGCAATGGAAAGTATTGGATATGGCCCCATTACATTGATTTATCTTTTAGCAGTGATGATTCCTGGATTGGCTGTTTCGGTAAGAAGATTACACGATATAGGCAAAAGTGGATGGATGGTTCTTATTTCACTTATCCCAATAGTTGGAGGAATTTGGCTTTTGGTTCTTACAGTGACTGAAGGTACTTTTGGAGAAAATCAATATGGACCCAATCCAAAAGAAGTAACATCAGAGAATAATTTATAGTAGAATTTTATTCAAGTTGTAATTAAAAACAGTCCAAGCTTTGTAAAGAGTTTGGACTGTTTTTTTTTGATTAGTATAAAAAGAGAAAAGTAAATTATGGAATAATACAGTTGTTTTGCTGTATTAAGACAGGAAGTTTTAAAAGACCTAATTAAATAATAAAAAATGGAGTAGTAATATTCTTCTTTAAAACGAACTGTAAAAAGATAGCATAAATGGTTTCATTAATAAAATTCATTGTATGAAATAGAAACATATTAATGACCAAAATAAATTGAATATTTCCCTGATTTGGTTAATTTTTGTAGATTTGTGAATAATTATACTGTTGTGAGATTAGAATATAGATATGTGCATTAACGAAAGAGAATTGCAATGAAATCATTAAGAAAATTAAACTTTTCTACCCATCATCTTTTTTTCGGTTTAAGTTTTCCTAAAGTAAAAGAAGTTGCTGAAGAAGGGGATGCGGAAGCTCAATATTTTTTGGGGTATATGTATCTTAAAGGAGAGGGGACTGCAATAGACGAAAACCAAGCTTTTTTCTGGTTTAGCAAAAGTGCGGAACAAGGACAAGCAGATGCTCAATATGATCTTGGGCTAATGTATATTTATGGTGAGGCGGTACCATACGATAAGGAAAAAGCGTTTTTCTGGATTAAGAAAAGTGCGGAACAAGGAAAGGCGGAAGCTCAATACTTCCTTGGATTGTTGTATAAGGAAGATGATGAAAGTGAATTATATAATGAAAACAAGGCTTTTTTATGGTTTAAAAAAAGTGCAGAACAAGGACATGTAGAAGCTCAAAGTAATCTTGGATATATGTATGCCAATGGCGAGGGAACTTTGTTAGATGAAGTACAGGCTTTCTACTGGTATTATAAAAGCGCAGAACAAGGTGATGCAGAAGCGCAATATACGCTTGGATATATGTTTGATAATGGTGTGGGAACATATAAAGATTCAGAAGAGGCTTTTTTCTGGATTAAAAAAAGTGCAGAGCAGGGCTTGGTAAAATCTCAATATATAATTGGATATATGTATCATCATGGCTTGGGAACGTTGAAAAACGAAAAAAAAGCTATCTCTTGGTACCAAAAGAGTGCGAAACAAGGAAGTGCTGTTGCTCAATATAGTCTTGCACTACTTTATGATGATAATGAAAGTCCATTGAAAAACGAAAAAAAAGCTTTTTTCTGGTATAAAAAGAGTGCTGAACAAGGATTTGCAGATGCGCAATTTCAACTTGGACTTATGTATTTTAATGGTTTAGGCACTAAAGAAGATAAAAAACAAGCAGCCTATTGGATTAAAGAGAGCTATGCCAATGGATATGAAGAAGAATAAGAAGAAAAGTGATTTTTCAAAATTTCCATCTGGAATGTATTTTCTTGTTATTTCAAAACAAGGAAAAACTTTTACTCTAAAATAATAAAACAATAGTACTCCTTATTTAGAACTAAATATAAAGTTTTACGACCGTGCCTAAATGTATTTTGCAATCAGATTAGAAGACAAAAACACCGAACATAGATAAATCTGACAATAAAAAATAAAAACAATATTACTACTAATTTATGGGTGGAGGGTTAACAATCTCGCAACCCAAAAAGTCAAGTAAATAAACTTCTATTTTGCTCGATTCAAAAACTTATTTATTAAAGATAAATTCGGATATTTCCTTCCGGGTTCTAGGTGCTTTTTCCAAATCTATCAAATTTGGATGCAGTTTTTCAGATACATCTGCATATCCGACAGCCACGACCACCAATGGTTTGACATTTTCGGGCAAATTAAACGCTTTGGAAATTGCTTCTGGACTAAAACCTGCCATTTGGTGAACAAACAAACCTCTTTCGGTGGCTTCTACAGTAAGACTTGCAACAGCAGCACCACAATCATATTGATAAGAGATGTTTTTTTGTCCATTTGGCGTGAGTTCATTTCCCAAAACGACAAACAACATCGAAGCTTCGGGAGCCCAAAGTTGATTAAATTCTACTAAGGAATCGGTAATTGTTTTAAATGTTTTATCGCCTCTAAGGCCATAAACAAATTGCCAAGGTTGAAAATTATTGGATGAAGCGGACCATCGAGCAGCTTCAAAAAGACTATTTATTACTTCTTGAGGAATCTCTTTCTTATTATCAAAAGAACGAGGACTCCAACGTTTTGCCAAAAGGCTCGAAATAGGATATTGAGTATTTGCAGTTTTTTCCATATTATTTTTTACTATTTTTGTTTGAAAATTTAAGATCATCCGAAAAATGATGACACTGAATAAACCAAAGAATAGGCAATTTGTTTAATTCTAAAACCAAATAGGCTCATAGATAAAATAGATACTCAATGAAACTTCTTTTTCAAGAACTAAAAGGACTACTCACTCAAACCTACCAAACTATTTGGGTTTTGCTAAAAATAATGATCCCCGTTTCAATTGTCATTAAATTAATTCAGGAGTTCGATTTGTTGCACTATTTTGGCGATGTCCTATCCCCTATTATGCAAATTGTTGGACTGCCCGGAGAAACGGGTATAATTTGGGCTTCGGGAATGTTGATTAATATTTATGCTGCATTGTTGGCATACATTGCTTTGGCACCTGATTTAGCATTAACACATGCTCAAATAAGTGTGCTTTTTACTATTATTCTAGTCGCTCACACCTTTCCGGTGGAATTACAAATAGCATCAAAAGCAGGTGTAAAACTACGATCAATGTTTTTAATTCGATTTGGAGGTGCCATCGTGTTGGGAATTTTATTAAATATTGGATATACCTATTTTGGATATTTGCAGGAACCAGCCATATTAAGCACTCTGCTTACACCCGTTAACGATTCTATTTGGATGTGGGCCTTAAATGAATTGAAGAATTATTTTATAATAGCACTCATTATTTTCACTTTGCTACTCACTTTGAAAATCTTCGAAAAACTGGGAATAATAAATTTAATCAGTCGCCTTTTAGAGCCTGTTTTGTCTGTTTTAGGCATCCGAAAAGAGGTAATTCCCATCGCATTAATTGGATTGACTTTAGGCATAGCATACGGAGGTGCAATAATTATTAAAGAATCGAAAAACAAAAAAATCTCAGGCAGAGACATATTTTACACGCTCACATTAATGGGATTGTGCCACAGCATGATAGAAGACACTTTGTTGATGTTTTCGTTTGGAGGTCATGTTTCGGGAATTCTTTTTGCCAGAATTATATTTGCATTAATTGTAAGCTTTTTGATTGTTAAAATAACGTCAAAAATGAGTCAAAAAAGATTTGATGCATGGTTTATAAAAAAGAGCTTTTTGAAACATCGAGAAGAAGAATCAGAAGAACAAAATCAATAGTCACATAAAAGTATAATCTCTTATTTAATGGTATTTTAGAAGATTATTAACTTCCAAATTCTTGGACTACTTATTGCATATAATATAATTTAGCCGCCAAAAACAACTTGAAGAAATGAATAAAAAAATAAAATAGCAGTAATTTAACCACAATTAAAACGATTTAATCTACACATAAATAAAAAATCGTATTATATTTGCAAGGTGTATTTTAAACTTATAAAAACAAACGATCATGAAAAAAACTTTAATTATACTTTCTCTCGTTCTTGCATTTTCGTATGCAATAGCACAAACAACAGGCGGTCGTACAATGCCTTCGGTTCAAATAAAAACGTTGGATGGAGCAAATGTTTTGGCTTCTGATATTTCAAACGATGGAAAACCGATGATTGTTAGCTTTTGGGCAACATGGTGCAAACCTTGCATCCGCGAACTAACAACCATTTCTGACGTGTACGACGATTGGCAAGAAGAAACCGGCGTTAAACTGGTTGCCATTTCTATTGACGACACTCGGTCGCTCTCAAAAGTTCGTCCTTATGTAAACGGAAAAGGCTGGGAATATGAATTCTATACGGACGGCAACAGCGACTTGAAAAGAGCCATGAATGTGAATGAAATACCTTGCGTTTTTATTCTCGATGGAAATGGAAAAATCGTTTGGCAACACACCTCTTTTTCTGAAGGAGGCGAACTAGAACTTATTAATATCGTTAAAAAAGTGATTGCAGGCGAAGAGGTTTCGAATGAAAAATAAAACATTCTCAACCTACCCTTTTATATAAAATGAATTGTGTTTTCAAAGTTTTTTTTTTAACAGAACAAATTTGATGAAACAGATTACCATCGTTGCTTTATTGTTTTTTGCATTTGCAACAAACAATCTTTATTCTCAAGGAATTTTGGGAAACGGAAAAATATCCGGAAATTTTCAGACCGATGCTCAATATTATCAAAAAGACAGTTTGATAGGAGCTGAAGATGTGGAAGAAAAAATGCTAATTAACGCTTTTGCCAACATTGTTTATACCAATGATAAATTTACGGCAGGAATGCGTTTTGAAATGTATCAAAATCCGCTCGTTGGCTTTAATCGTAAGTATAAAGGAAGCGGCATCCCGTATCGATATGCTACCTACAACAGTGGTGATTGGGAAGTAACCGTTGGCAATTATTACGAACAATTTGGAAACGGACTTTTGTTTCGTTCCTACGAAGAACGAAATTTAGGTTTCGATAATGCGATGGAAGGAATTCGTTTTCGGGCAAGCCCACATGCTTCGGTAACCATAAAAGGAATTTGGGGAAATCAACGTAGCTTTTGGGACAAAGGAGAAGGCATTGTACGCGGCTTAGATGTAGATTTCAGCATGAATGAAATTTCTGAAAAAACTTCGGAATGGAAATTGAAATTAACTTCTGGCTTTAGTTTTGTAAGCAAATATCAACGCGATCAGGATCCTTTGTATAATTTGCCTAAAAACGTGGCTGGATTTGCCGGCAGAATGGGCATTGGATATGGAAAATTCTCTCTGAATGGAGAATATGCCCACAAAATTAACGATCCAAATGCAACCAATAATATGATTTACAAACCAGGAGAAGCGCTTATGCTAAATGCTGCTTATTCTCAAAAAGGTTTAGGAATATTGATATCAGCATTAAGATCCGATAATATGGATTTCCGCTCTGACCGTTACGTAACAGAAAGTGCACTGAACATTAACTATATACCCTCTTTAACCCGCCAGCATTCGTATGCTTTGAGTGCCTTTTATCCCTATGCAACTCAATTCAACAGCCAAATGTCGTTTCAAGCACAGGTAAATTACAAAATTCAAAAATCAACTTTGCTCGGTGGAAAATATGGAACGGATGTAGCCGTAAATTATTCAAGAGTACACGACATTCAAAAATCGAAAATTGATGAGCATACCGAAATTGGAAAAAACGGAACCGATGGTTATAAAAGCAATTTCTTTCAACCGGGCGATGTTGTGCTTTTTGAAGATTTCAATATTGAGGTTGGAAAAAGGATAAACAAAAAGCTAAAATTAATTGCTGATTATATTTACCTAATCTACAATAAATCGGTTCTGGAAGGCCATTTAGGCGACCCTACGGTATATGCTCACATTGGCATTGCTGATTTTACATATCGCATCAATCCTAAAAACGCCCTGAGATTCGAAGCACAGCACTTGTATACCAAACAGGATGAGGGAAGCTGGGCAAATTTATCGGCAGAATACACCATTTCGCCCATGTGGTTTTTTGGAGTAGGCGATTCTTATAATTACGGAAATGAAATTGAAGGAAAAAGAATACACTACTACAACGCATCTGTAGGTATAGTGAAAAACAATTTGCGTTTTGCATTAACATATGGAAAACAACGAAAAGGGATTTTATGCGTAGGTGGAGTGTGTCGAGAAGTTCCCGCATCAAATGGCTTAGCAGTAACATTAACAGGTACTTTTTAATTTTTTGACAACATGAAAAAATCAATATTAATATCATTTATTTTGGCGGGTTTTGTAGCATTTTTCTATTCTTGCGACAAAATTGAAGGTCCTTACATGAACGAAGACATTTCAGTATTTGCTTGTGACACCCCCGATTTCCCAGCTTTGGGAGACGTGTATCGCAAAATATTATTGGAAGAATTTACAGGCCATACCTGTGTAAATTGCCCAGACGGACATCTCAAAGCAAGAAACTTAAAAAACATTTATGGAGACTCTATCGTAATTATAGCAATTCATGCAGGTTTATTTGCAGAACCCGAATCCCCTGAATTTCCAGCCGACTATCGCACCATCGTGGGAACAACATTGAATGATGGTTTTGGCGTACAAGGATACCCATCGGGGATGGTCAGCCGCTTGCCTTTTGCTTCGTCTATGGTAATGGATCGCTCGGCATGGAGCATTGCAGCAAAAGCCATCAACAAAAACGACCCATCAGCAGCCATCCAAATGGTATTGCAATATGATGGAACAGAACAAAAAGCCTGTGTTGCTTCCAAAGTTACTTTCTTGAAAAACATTGCAGAAGAAGTAAAACTAGCTATTTATATGATTGAAGATAATATAATATCGCCTCAAAAAAATGCTTTTGCAAGCATTGGCGAGGTTCCAATAATCCACAATTACCAACACAATCATATGCTGCGAGCATCTTTAAACAGTCCTTGGGGCGAAACCGTCAGCCAGAGTTCAGTCGAAGCAAACCAAACTCTTGTTAAAGTTCATGGCTTTTCTTTTGAAGGCAAAGGTTTTAATCCGCAAAACTGTAGTTTTGTTGCTGTACTTTATAATGCAGAAACGTATGAAGTAATTCAAACAGAAGAAATTAGCCTGTAAAATAAAAATAGCGACGGCTAAATAATAGGTCTTTTTATTCAGACTTCTCTTGAAATAACATAGGATCGGATTCTGCCAAAAAATGAATCCCATTCTCATACTTCTTATTGATTACGGTTTTCAAATATTGATAATCCTCTTCAAAACTTACAAAATCGAGTTTATTGGTATCAATAATGACAATGGGAATATTTGAAAGCAATTTGAAATAATCTAAATATCCCTTCTGTATATCGTCAAGATATTTATAATCAATGTTTTGTTCATAATCCCGTCCTCTTTTTTTGATGTTTTTCAAAAGCAGATCTACATCTTTATACAAATAAACAATTAAATCGGGCTTTGGAATAAAGGAGTTGATAATATCAAAAATTTTAAGATAAAGGGAATATTCATCTTTATTCAGATTGTTTTTGGAGAAAATCAGACATTTATCAATAAAATAATCGGCAATAGTGTATTGCGAAAAAAGATCGGTTTGCGTTAGTTTGTTTTTTAATTGATTGTATCTGTCTGTCAAAAAGGACATTTCTAAAGGGAAAGCATATCTTTGTGGATCTTCATAAAATTTGGGCAAAAAGGAGTTATCAGCAAATTGCTCATATATTATTTTGGCATTATAGTCTTCTGCCAAACGCTTGCTGAAACAGGTTTTTCCTGCACCAATACACCCTTCAATAACAAGATAATTGTAATTCACTTTTTTTTTGATAAAGATACTATTTTATTTATTTTGAGAATGACTTCTGGAGATTTTTTTGAATAAAAAAAGGAACTTTTGTTTTTTCAAAAAATATATCTTGAGTTCCGTAATTTATCAGATAAATAGTGAAAAAAAATATAACAGAGAGGTGAAAAAAATGCTTAATTTTACGCTATCAAATTTTAGAGACATGCAATTTAAAGAAGTAATTGGACACGATGAGGTTAAAAGGAAGCTGATTCAGGCTAAAAAAGATGGAAGAGTAAGTCACGCTCAACTCATTTTAGGCCCCGAAGGAACGCATAAATTAGCATTGGCTATTGCTTATGCACAATTTTTGAATTGTGAAAATCCTTCTGAAAACGACTCGTGTGGAGCTTGTTCTTCGTGCATCAAGTATCAAAAACTATCGCATCCCGATTTGCATTTTATTTTCCCAACCATTAATGCAAAGTCAAATGACAAGCCTTGCAGCGACGATTACATGGCCGAATGGATGGAATATTTGAAAAAAACCGACTGCCATGTATCGCTTTCCGATTGGATTCATCATACTTGGGACGAAAACAAACAAGGCGTAATTAATGTGAAAGACGCCCATCTGATGATTGAAAAAATTAATGTAAAAAACTACGAAGCAAAAATAAAAGTTTTTATCATTTGGATGGTCGAGAAGCTACAACATCAAGCTGCACCCAAACTGCTTAAAACCATTGAAGAACCACCCGAAAACTCTCTAATTCTGATGATTACCGAAAATTATGATAAAGTACTAAGTACTATTTTATCTCGTTCGCAGTTAATCAAACTTTCAAAATATCCTGATGAAATCGTTAGAAACGAGCTGATTGCACGTTATCAGGTGCCCGTTTCTAAAGCTGCCAATATAACACGATTTGTTGACGGAAACTTTTTTCATGCTTTAAAAGCTTCCAAAGAAGAAAGCGAGTACGATTATACAAAAGAATATGCCGATCTGATGCGAAGTGCATTTATGGTTGTTCACAAAAAAACTGGTTTAGACAAACTTGAAGCCTGGGTTTCTGGAGCTGCAAAACAATCACGCGACAACCAAATTGAATTTTTCAAGTATTGCTTAAACATGACTCGTCAAAGCATGCTGACCAATTTCAACGAAGAAAAACTGGTCAACTTAAGC
Source organism: Bacteroidales bacterium (assembly GCA_028684405.1). GTDB lineage: Bacteria > Bacteroidota > Bacteroidia > Bacteroidales > WCHB1-69 > JAQUGA01. The sequence goes on from JAQUGA010000026.1 coordinate 11,273, forward strand.
GATGAAGAAAGCGACTTTTTATCCAAGTTCAGCCCCTTTATCAATGAAGCCAACGCCATGTCTATTGCCGAAGAAATAAACAAAACCATACTACATATCGAAAGAAACGGAAATGCGAATATTGTCCTGCTCGATATGGCTTTTAATATTGGGAAATTGTTGCGGAAGATGTGAGAGAAAGTTGGAAGAATTTTTAATACTTTAAAGATGCTTGTTTGAATATCAGATTCTATAACAGAAATATCCTTTTCAAAAGCTTCATCGGTTATCAACTCTGCAAGTAAACGGTTGGCTTTCACTTTTTTTTCAAAGAAAGATAAATTTTTATTCTTTTTTTCGAATGTTTAAAGGTTGATTAATTAATTTGACTCCTTTTAAAACCATTGAAAATCCAGTTCAAAATTTGAAATTAAAAAAAGAAGAAAGAGTTTCAAAACCAATTGTAGAACATCATTTAGCAAATGACATCAGCTAAGCTTTGTATAATTAAACCCAGAATCAGTCATGGTGTCGCTGAAACGCTGAACAGGGATTAAGTCTGACTAAATCAAGCAACTCTGATTTTTCACATCACCTAATGATTAATATGGGTTATACTTAGGAATATTCATCTCTGTCATTTCAGCTTCGTTCATTTCAATAATTTGAGTATAATTTTTTTCATCTATTCCCCAATAAACAACCAAACCGGGAATGTCTTTAAAAACATCATCGTAATAAAAGTTTTTATGAATCTTTAGAGGAGCATAATAAACGGTGAACTCTCTGTTGTTTTTGGAATCCACTCCCACAACTTTTATTTTAGCTTTTTTGAGTTCGAGTCCAATCATTGTATTTGGTTTATCTTTCAATAATTGTGTTTTGATCTTAGTATAATGTTTTTTTAAGTCACTTTTCACCATTTTTCTATCAGTTATCAAGGTGTCATTTCCCCATATTTTATAGCGTTGCATTTGATTTAAATCATAATAATAAAATCGTGTTTTTTTCACATTGTCCGTATACCAAAGAGTATCGTAACCTCCAATTTTTCCATTTTCATACCGTGCAAACACAAGACGCTTAGCGCTTTGTGAATAAAGATTGCTTCCTGAAATTAGAATAGCAATTAAAATAGTATTGATGATTTTCATAATGATTTTTTTAAAAAACAAATATAGCTTAAAAATTAACACTGTATCACATATTAACTCAAAAATAACAAAACTGTATTTGAAAATTTTCAATCTTTCATTGTATCAGAATCAGCGTTACGCTAGATGAGACATTAAATATCTCTAAATCAATTCATTGAGACAAGCAGAAACATATTAAATAGGATTAAACTCTACTAAATCAAGCAGTTCGATTTTTTTAATTCTTATTGGTAAATTTGGGTTAATGATGATTTTTTAGAACATTTTTTCTTCATGATGATAATCAGAACATCATAAATAATTATTGGCTTGCCACTTCTTTCCCCTTTTTTTCAAAAAATTAAGATATTAAAATGAACACTTTTTAAAAAAAGTTGCACATTTATCGAGAATTAGTATAAACAATAAACTTAATAGATTATGGGTTCAGAAATTAAAAACCTTAAACTAATGCTCTTTGGGAGAGCTTTTATGAAATTACTCAAATACCTCATCCATCGAAGTATGAGGACAAAATTCGTCAATATTTTGTTGATTTCGTTTCCCTCACTCCCCAGATGAAAAAGTGAACTTAGAAAGCGTACAAAAATTCTGGAATTATTTGTTGGAAACATTGAAAAATATTCCTACAAAATAAATATTTTATAATCAATATTTGAATTAAAATTATCGAAATATCAAATCTGAAAAGTTTGTTGAAAGATAAAAATACATTCCACATTGTTTTATAAAATGTTATAAGTGAACAAAATGTTGTCGCTTTCTTACGATCGTAAAGTCAAAAAAATCATCTTTCTTAGTGTTGATTATGTGCACCTTACCCACTTATCAACATTCTAACGTGAGTATTAAAAACACTTTTTTTAAAAAGAAAGATGCTTTTCTATTATTTTTATGCTTGTATAAATTGATTTTGAAAACAATGAGAAATTACATAAAAATATTTACTGCTTTTTTACTTTCCATTTTTTTATCCATTTCCATCAATGGATATTCCCTCGACCTCGACATTCGTATTTTTTCAGATTATAAAATTCCTACTTTTACATTTACTGCAATTTCCGGAAAATATCTTCTCATCGCAAACGACGAAACAGTATTAGAAATTTATAAAAACAATCCGCTTGTCATTGCTCAAAAAGGGGAGAAAATTACAATTAGTCGCAACAACCAACTGATTGGAGAATTTTCCGAAATTGTTATTCAAAAGGCGGGTTTGGTGAATGCTTTCAAAATAAACACAAATATTAAAGGAGCAACTGAACGGATTTATGATGACGAACTGCATGTTCATGTTCAAAACGATGAACTCTATTTAATCAATCGAGTGGAACTAGAAAGATACATTGCAGGTGTTGTTCAATCGGAAATTTTTGGCAGTTCGGAAGATGTTGACTTTTTCAAAATTCAAGCCATTATTGCTCGAACATACGCCATAACCAATTTAATGAAACACATGCCCGAAGGCTACAACCTATGCGATGGCGTTCATTGTCAGACATATAAAAGAAGATGCAACCATTCCAATATTATGATGGCGGTTTCTCATACATTTTGCGATGTGGTTGTAGACAAAGAAGACAAACTTATTTCTGCTGCTTTTTTCAGCAATTCGGGAGGACAAACCGAAAATTCAGAAGATGTTTGGGTCATTCCCACTTCGTATTTGAAATCAAAAGTGGATACTTTTAGCTTAGATATGAGAAACTCTGTATGGGAGAAAAAAATATTGAAAAACGAGTGGATTGGATATTTTACAAAGAATTATCCTTGGGTGAAAAGTATCCCAGATTATGAAAAAAAATTGATTACTTTTGAACAACCGAATCGAAAACGCTACATTATGGACAGCATTCGAGTTACGCATATCAGGCGAGATTTTAATTTAAAATCTACATTTTTCTCTATTTCTCAAGAGGGTGAATACGTTGTTTTAAAAGGAAAAGGTTATGGTCATGGCGTTGGTTTAAGTCAGGAAGGAGCCATAAAAATGATACGATTGGGATATAATTTTGAAGACGTTATTAAGTTTTACTACACCGATGTGAAAATTGTTAAATATACCGACATCATAAAGTATTAACCAATTACGCAAAATATGCGTCAATACCCTTTAGCGAGACTTTTGTTTCCATTTATAGCGGGGCTTATTTGTGTTTCCTTTTTCAATTTTGAAAAGGTACTTTTGCCTTTGGGTATTTTATTTTCCATCCTATTTTTATGCACTCTGTTTCTCATTCCCAAAATTTCAAAAAACTACTCATTACGCTGGATTTCAGGAATTTTCATCATGTCTTCATTTTTGTTGGCGGGTATTATTTATGCCGAATTCAATAAAAAGAATCTTTTTGATTTACCTGAAAACATTGAAAACCAGCCAATCACCTACGAATTTGAAATCATTGATGCACCGGTTCAAAAAAATAAAAGCATCAAACTTACCGCCCGAATTCTTAAAATAAACGACACTATTTCGGCACGTTACAATGAAAAAGTAATGCTTTATTTAAAGCGAGATTCTCTTTCGGAAACATTGCAATACGGACACCGATTTTATGCTGGAGCAAAACTTACAAAAGTAGCACCGCCTCTCAATCCCCATGAGTTTAATTACAAATCTTTCCTCAACAAAAAGGGAATTCGCTACCAGAGCTATATTCCTGCCGATTTTTGGAGCAAAAGCAGTCAAACAAAAGGGAATATTTTCAAATATTATGCTTTCTCGATCCGGCAATATTTTTTAGATGTTTTCAAATCGAAGGAGATGGATGTCCATGAAATGGGCGTTATTACTGCTATTCTTTTGGGCTACGACGAAGTTTTGGATCCCGAATTGTCTAAGCACTACACAGGAGCAGGCGTATCGCATATTTTATGTGTTTCGGGAATGCACGTTGGGATTCTATTTATATTACTCAATGTGATTTTGGGTTTCCTTGATAAGCGAAAGCATGGAAAAGTCATCAAATCTGTAATTCTCTTGCTTTTTGTCTGGTTTTATGCCCTCATTACGGGCATGTCGCCATCGGTGATGCGAGCTGCTACCATGTTTAGTTTTGTCATTGTCGGCAATGGTTTCAAACGGCATGTAGACGTTTACAACAGCTTATTTGGATCGATGATGTTTCTTCTTTTATTAAATCCAAATATTATTTTCGAAGTTGGATTTCAGCTCTCCTACTTGGCCGTTTTTAGCATTGTTTGGCTACAAAAACCACTTTATAGTATTTGGCGACCCAAAAACAAAGGATTGGATTACATGTGGCAATTAGTCACTGTTTCTATTGCTGCACAAGCACTTACAACCCCCATTACACTCTATTATTTCCACCAATTCCCAAACTATTTTGTCCTTTCAAATATGGTGATGCCATTGCTATCAAGCGTAGTTATGTACTTGGGAATTGCTTTAATTAGCTTTTCATTTATTCCATTTTTGAGCGATTTCATTGCCAATCTGCTGGTTTGGTCTATAAAACTCATGAACTTTCTGGTGGTCTCCATTCACGAATTACCCGGTTCGGTAACACACAATATAGATGTTGATACCGTTTCGATGATACTTCTTTATGCTGCTATGATTAGTTTGCTGATTTTGCTTCTTTTGAAAGAAAAAAAACTGATTCTAGTGACGCTGAGTTTTTGGATTCTGTTTTTTGGGTACAACCTTGCAGACCGATGGTCTGATAAAAATAATCAAAAATTGACTTTTTATGCCATTCGAAATCAAAGTTTAATAGAACTTAATTTAGGAGGACATTGTTTTCTTTTCTGCGAAGAAAAAACTGCGGCTGATTTAAAATCCATTGATTTTCAGACGCAAGCTGCACACATTCGGGATGGAGTTAATCAAACAGAGGTTTTTCTATTAAATGACTCATTGCCAACACATAATAAAGATTTTTCACTCCATAAAAACTATTTAATAACCGGCAATAAAAAGATACTTTTTATCAATCGTGATACCTACAAAACCAGAAATGAATTTCCAGAAGTTGAAGTAGATGTGGCATATATTCATGGAAATCCGTGGATTGACTTAGAAAAACTTCATCAAAAAATAAAGGCTAAGATTTGGCTGATGGACGGAACAAATTCGCCACGAAACATTGAACGGCTCACAGAAGAGGCTGAAAAAATGGGACTAAGTTTTCACATTTTAACGCAAGATGGAGCTTATAAATTAGATTTATAATCCACAAAATTAGTGGCCTACAAGCAATCGCTGAACTGCAAACTGATTGTTGGATTCAATTTTAACCAAATATATTCCAGAATTTAAGTCACGAACATCCATTTGAATCAGATTTGAATTTTGATTATCAATGGATTTAATCAATTTCCCTTGGATGGAATAAACCTCCACTTTTTGAATTTTATTCGAACTTTCGGAACTGATATTAACCAAGTGAGTGGATGGATTTGGGTATATATTAAAACTGATATTGTATTGGTTTTCAGTAATATTCTGTCCAGAAACGACCGTTAAGCAAATCGGAATATACTCTATATTAGCATTGTTGAAAGTAAGAATAATATTGCCATGATAAATTCCAGGTGGCAAAAAATGTGAATCAAATACCATGGAAACGTCATCCATTTCAAACCCATTTAAAGAACCCTGAGCATAATGAGCGGTTAACCAATGCAAATTGTACATGCTTGGATCTTTCAATTCCATTTGATACATGAGCAGACTCTGAGCAGTATTATAAATATATAGCGGCACTTCCTGAATTTGATTTCTTAGCATTGTCAGCACAATGGAATCGGGGGCAATATCATAAAAGATATTAGCAGAACCAATGACTGGAAATGAAATATTATCTACCCAAACCGCATCGGAACCAGCATTTACCGAATAGTCCTTTTTATATGAAAACTTTAAGGTATTTTCACCGGCAGCGATGGGATAAAAAGATTCTGACCAATCAAACTGTCCGTCCCAACGCCCTTTTTCAACACCGTTCAAATAAAATGCAAGATAATCCCAATTGGTTCCAGATGCATGATATTCACAGGATGTTTTTTTGTAAAATCGAACAAACCCAGGAACCAAAGCATTTATGGTCAGCGACATATCTGAATTTTCGTTGTGTGTAATCAATCCCGAACGAGCCGAAAAAACTCCCTGATAAGGAAAGTCAGAATTTATCATCCACGGATGTTCGTTAAAAGTCCACGGAAATTTCGAAAAATTCGCAGTTTCAAAATCTTCTATCACATTTCCAGAAAACAAGGAAATAACTTTCGTAAACTCAAAATCATTGGGTGCATTTAATCTGAAAACAAAATCATACATTCTGTTTTCAATAAAAGATGCTTGTGTGTTTACAATAAAATCTACATAAATGGGCTGATCGGGTGAAAGAGTGGCAATGCTGTCGGTTGATTTTATCATCTCAATTCCCTGTTCGGTGGTAGATATACTGGCGATGATATTATGGAGCACAGAACCACCAGTACTTTTCAGAAACACTCTGATGGTATCTGTTTCCGAAGCATTTAAAGTGTTATTATTCCCATCTAAAACAATTACATTTTCGATGGAAATATCTACAGAATAAGCAATCAGAGTAATTTGTGTATGAGAAGGAAAACCGTCGCATTGAATATCGAGATCGATATGAATAGGATGTTCATTCGGAACGTTTCCACTAACATTAAATCGGAAAGCATTGTTCAAAGTATACGTATTTCCCGGTCCTATATAGCCAAAATATTCCTCATTATCGGTAAAACTAACAAACGGATCGGCACTTGAAGCAACAATTCGGGCGTTGGTAACCGCTGCGGAATCAATATTGGTAACACTTACCGTTAATTTTACCTCTTCTCCGGCATCAATTTTATTATCATCCCCTGCAAGAATGCTATGACCTGAAACTACAATTCGATTGTCAAATAGTGACGAAATAGAGAGTGTTTTTCGAGAAACAATATCATTATTGTCAATTACTTTTACATGTAATGGCTTATTGTCGTAGGGATGAGTAACATTTCCGCTTAAAACACCATCCGCAGACAAATGTACGTCTTCCGGAAAAATAT
>JAQUGA010000215.1 GCA_028684405.1 Bacteroidales bacterium
TTTGGAAAATCTACAATCTTGCCACTTAAACTCTCTTTTTCCAAGCCGGTGGCTATGATAGTTATAGGACCCTCTGATTAACAGTCAGATGCTCTAACCAACTGAGCTAAGGAGGAATATTTTAAAACAAATATCATATTTGTGTTTGCAAAATTACTCATTTATTTGAAATAAACAATACCTTTGCAAAAAAAAAGAATAATAAAATGAAAAAAATTTTAGGAATGGGGAATGCTTTGGTTGACATCATGACCATATTGCCTGCAGATGAAGTGCTTATAGAGTTCAATTTACCAAAAGGTAGCATGCAATTGGTTGATGAGGTTTATCACAAAAAGATTCAATTACAAACTAAAAAATTTGAAAGAAAAATGGCTTCTGGTGGTTCGGCTGCCAATACAATTCACGGACTTGCCCGTTTGGGCATCACTACGGGCTTTATTGGAAAAGTGGGAACCGACGAAATGGGTGTCTTTTTTAGAAAAGACATGATGGACAATAAAATTAATCCTTTTCTCATCGATAGCCTAACCCCAAGTGGTGTTGCTACGGCCTTGGTGAGCCCCGATTCTGAAAGAACTTTTGCCACTTTTTTGGGTGCTGCTTGCGAACTTGAAGCCAAAAACATACAAGCTGATATTTTTGAAAATTATCATCTTTTTCATATTGAAGGGTATTTAGTTCAAAATCAAGAATTAATTGAAAATGCTGTAAGAATTGCAAAAGAAAAAGGTTTGATGGTCTCATTGGATCTAGCCAGTTACAATGTTGTAGAAGATAATTTAGAATTTTTAAAACGTATTGTAACAGACTATGTAGACATTGTTTTCGCAAATGAAGAGGAAGCAAAAGCTTTTACGGGAAAAGAACCCGAAGAGGCTTTGGTCGAAATGAGTAAAATGTCTCAAATAGCGGTTGTTAAATTGGGCAGCAAAGGTTCTTTGATTATGAAGGATGGCGAAATAAGCCGTGTTGAAGGTAAAAAAGCAAACTGCATTGACACTACTGGTGCTGGTGATATTTATGCAGCTGGATTTTTATATGGATTCGTTTCTGGAAAATCGATGAGCGAATGTGGAAGAATTGGTACGGCACTGGCAACTAGAGTTGTTGAGTTGATAGGACCTAAGCTTGACGAAGAATCCTGGGCAAAATTATTAATAGAAATTCAATAAATGTTACAAAATATATTAGTTGTAGGATTGGGCGGTTTCTTCGGAGCTATTGCCAGATATAGTTTTTCATTCGCAATTCCGAAACAAGAACTAAGCTCTTTCCCTTTTTCAACGCTTTTGGTTAACCTAATCGGCAGTTTGCTGATTGGGTTAATCTTTGGGTTTATTGCTAAACAGCAAATGTTTAATGAAAAGCTGTTTCTTTTTTTAACCATCGGTTTTTGTGGCTCTTTTACTACTTTTTCAACATTTTCCTTGGAAAATTTCCAACTGCTTACTCAAGGTAAGTGGCTTTTAGTATTGTTATACACACTGGTAAGTGTAGTTTGCGGACTTTTTTTAATTTATCTTGGTTTTTTGGTTTTCAAAAATCCCAAATTGTAAATGGTTTTTTTTACAACGACTTTTTTTGTAATTTCATAGTCTAAAAATAATTTATGTGCGGAATAAACGGAATATATTTATTCGAAGGTCAGGCAGATAGTTATAAGACAATGGTCGAAAATGCAAATCGGGCAATCATTCACCGAGGTCCTGATCATCAAAGCGTTTTTATTGATAAAAAAATAGCTTTTGGCCATGTCCGATTGTCCATTATGGACACCACTTCGGGCGCTCATCAGCCTTTTACAGAAGAAAACCAGCGTTTTACCATCGTTTATAATGGTGAAGTATTTAATTTCAAAGAAATTCGAGATGATTTAATTGCAAAAGGTCATTCTTTCAAAACCAATTCGGATACCGAAGTAGTTTTGAAATCATATATGGAGTATGGCGAAAAAGGCATTTCACGTTTCAATGGTTTTTTTGCTTTTGCCATTTATGATGCTCAAACAGAAGAACTTTTCATTGCTCGCGACAGAATGGGCATCAAGCCCTTATTGATGTATCGTGATGAAAACAGGTTGATTTTTGCTTCTGAAATGAAGGCTCTTTTGGAGTATCAAATTCCAAAAGAAATCGATCAAACCACACTTTTTCAATATTTTCAGTTGAATTATGTTCCTTCGCCTTGGACTATTTTTAAGGGAGTCGAAAAAATGGAACCCGGATCATGGATGCGTTGCAATGGAAATCAAGAAGAAAAAGGTTTTTATTATCATTTGCCCAAATTCGACCCGCAAAAAGCACCTTCCAATTATGAAGAAGCGCAAAAAACTTTATATAAACTTTTGGATAAAGCGGTAGAACGAAGATTGGTTTCCGATGTGCCTTTGGGCAGTTTTCTAAGCGGAGGAATCGATTCTTCTGTCATTTCCGCTTTGGCGATGAAGCACAATCCCAATTTAAATACCTTTTCAGTGGGCTATGCCGACGAACCGCTTTTTGATGAAACACACTATGCCGAATTGGTTGCGCGAAAAATTGGTTCCAATCACCACACGTTTAAACTCGACAACAATGATCTCTATTCTGTGCTGTACCGCGTTTTAGATGCCATAGACGAGCCTTTTGCTGACTCCTCGGCTCTTGCAGTCGATATTCTTAGTTGCTTCACCAAACAGCACGTATCGGTCGCTCTGTCGGGCGACGGTGCCGATGAAATGTTTTCGGGATACAACAAGCATTCTGCCGAATTTAAAGCAGGAGGGAAGTCTTTGATAAATTCTATGATATCTATGGGAACTCCCTTGTGGGCTGTGATGCCTCAATCGAGGAATGGAAAAATTTCAAATTTATTTCGTCAGCTTCAACGTTTTGGCGAGGGTATGCAATTATCTTCTGCCGAAAGATATTGGCGATGGGCATCTATTACACCCGAAAAGGAAGCTCAAAATCTACTTTTGTCAAATCCTGATTGGAAAGAATATGCTGCTCGAAAGTCGGAAATTTTGTCACACATTTCTGAAAAAGGAGACATCAATGAAGTTTTGTATACCGATTTGAAACTTGTTTTGCAAGGAGATATGCTGACGAAGGTAGATTTGATGTCAATGAATCATGCTTTGGAAGTCAGAATGCCATTTTTGGACTATACGATGGTCGATTTCGCAAACTCTTTGCCTGTTTCTTATAAAATAGATCGCAAAATCCGAAAGAAAATTTTGCAAGATACCTTCCGTCCCATTCTTCCCGACGAAATTTTCAATCGTCCCAAACATGGTTTTGAAGTCCCTCTGTTGGGTTGGTTTCAAAATGAACTGAAAGAAAAAATCACAAACGACTTATTACACCCTGATTTTATTCGTGAACAGAAAATTTTCAATCCAAAATCCATCGAATTATTGTTGCAAAAACTTTTTTCAAACCGACCTGGCGATGCCGCTGCCAAGGTTTGGGCTTTGATTGTATTTCAATATTGGTGGAAAAAATACTGCTAATTTTTTCATCCATGGAAATGCGTAACATCTGTGTTTTCCTAGAATAGCACTCTTGAAATATAAATTATTACCTAAAAGAGAAGTGGTAAATGTATTGAAAAACGTATTTTCTATACATAAGAAACTCTATCTGTATAGAAATTTTAATTATTTCAATAATTAAATAGATATATCCGACTGAAGGGAAGAATACCGATTATACCGCATAGTGAAAATTAACGTAAAAAAATCATGAAATTTGGCTTTGGTAAATACCAAGGCAAATTATCTAAAAGAGAAGTAGTAAATGTATAGAAAAAAGAACTTTTTTATACAAATAAAACACATAATGTATAGAGAAGCTTGTTTTCTATACAAAAGAAACTACATTTGTATAGAAAAACTTAAATCCTTTACACAATGAAACATTGGGAATTATCGGAACTGCCGTTTAATATTGACCTTGAAACAGTAAAAGTTTTAAAAAGTTTACCCTCCGCTCATGCAGCATTGGCTGAATTAAAAGGTATTGCTTCAACAATTCCAAATCAAAATATTTTAATAAATACGCTTGGTCTTCAAGAAGCAAAAGATAGTTCTGCTATCGAGAACATTATTACCACACATGATGATTTATATAAATCTGAGTTAAATCTCAATAAATTTAACTCCCTTAATTCAAAAGAAGTTCAAAATTATATTTCTGCATTAAAGAGAGGATTTGAACTAAGTTCAAAAAGTGGATTATTAACCAATAAAATGATTTTGCAAATTCAAGAAGTATTGGAAGATAACCAAGCTGGATATAGAAAATTGCCAGGTACTGCATTGAAAAATGCAGCAACAGGAGAAACTATTTATACAC
>JAQUGA010000216.1 GCA_028684405.1 Bacteroidales bacterium
ACAATGTTGCAATCCTCTACTACCTTTTCATATTCTTTGTTATCCAGATAGTCATTCGCCCGCGCATTGAGCATTACAGCCAACATTTCTTTTTTTGAAATTTTCCTGAAATATCCATCTTTGTTTATGGAGTCCATATTGAATTTCAGGTAATCAGCATACCATTCGTCAGGGTTCGTGTCTCTGTAATGGGTTATTTCTATATTCAAAGATATATTTCCGGTTCATAACGAACAAAACAATGAGTAGAGGCTAACACACGATGAAACCGTAAACTCAGACGATTTGTTAATGAAATGTACAATGCAGAAAAACTTGCACCATTACCACATTTGTTGTCAAGAACATCGCTCAAATATTTACAATTATCTTTGAACTTGTTCTCTTGTCTGTCAAAAAAGAAACGATTAATGGTAGTAAGCGTGTCTTATTCTTTTGGATTACTCAACAAAGAATCCAATTGGCAAGTCATTGTTTCTATTTTTTTCAGTAAGGATTGAATGTTGATGTGCGGATGAATTTCCTTTTCAATCAGTAATGCTCCTTCTGCAATGTCAATTTTTTATTCGGGTAATTTCAGATAATCTTCAGCGGAGTAGTTTTGAGAGAATGAAAATGCAGGATATAATAATCCTGATAAGAAAAGTGTTGCTGAATAAAAATACGACTTATTGCAAAATAATCTTTTCAGTATAAATTTTATCTTTTTGGATAATATTGACAAAATAAATTCCCTTTGGTTGAGTGGATAAATCAATATCCAGATTAGTTTTTGTGAGATTATCTTTATCATATACAAGTTGACCCCTTATGTCGTGAATGTGAATAGAATATTTTTCTTGCTCTTTTAAAGAAATGTTTAACTGAAATTGTCCTTTATTGGGGTTTGGAAAAACTGAGAATTTTTTAGCAATAGAATTTTCAATTATTTCTGCGTCTCCTTCATCATCTATGGTTAGGCCTTTACTGATAGTTGAGTGTGGATTATCGTTACTGTTACCATTATTATTTGCCATTTTATTTGCAGAAGCTACACAAGGGTCAATAAAGGCGTGGAAATTATCACCACTTCTAAAGCCATCTGTAAGTGTAATAGTATTTCCAGCAATAAATGTAACGGGCTGTCCATTAGGAGTTATAACACAATTAGTAGTCAAGTTATTTATAGCTCTTGCAGTATATGGTTGTGCTTGAACAAATGGGGGAAAACCATTGTGAAAGAAATTTAACGCTGCACAATTTACAACCAAATCAAAGCTGAAGCCTGTTGAAGAAGAAACACCAACAGCATTCCACGCATTTACTGTTTGTAAAACCTCATTGGAACAATTACCAAATAAGTCCATTGCAGAAAATATAGAGCCATTTTTTGCGTCTGCATAATCGGAACTACTGGTAAGATAAACAGTTAAATTTCTATACGAAATACTTGCAGCATTATTTCTTCCTATTCCCTGAACTGCATAGGCATCCCCGTTATCATTTGTCCCATTCCCTCCTTCTGATAAGAGAAAAAACCAAAAATTTTGAACACCGCTATTGGTATGTACCCCACCAAAATCGTTACCGATGTCATTCGGGTCAATCCAAAAATTTCCTTCATAGGTATCTGGATCATTAAAATTGTTTGGATTAGACATGGATCTTCTCAATATATCAAGCCAAGTTGGGTCGGTAGTTATAATAAATTCTTCCCCAATTTCATAATCCCCAGTACCAGCATAGTGTTCAACCATAATTCCAAAAATATCACAAAAAGATTCGTCCAATGCTCCTGACTCCCCTTCATAAATAAAATTAGCCTCGTTTTCGGTCACAGCGTGTGTAAATTCGTGACCAACCACATCTAATGAAACAAGTGCATTTGCAATACCAGCATGACCATTTCCAAACCTTAATCTTTGACCCTGTGAATCCCATTGGGCATTAAGACCAGGAAATGAGAAACCAAATGTCTCATCAGTATATACTTCAATCATTTTTCCATTCCCATCAAAACTGTTTCTGCCGTATGTGTTGTTGTAAAAATCATAAGTCATTTCAGCTGCCCAGTGAGCAGAAGTAGCAGGTCTTTCGCTTATTGCTGACCAATTATTATCACCATCTGTAAGGTTAGAGCCTGCTAAATATGTTTGAATGCCATCTCCACGACAATTATCTTTTAACAGATAATTAAATAAAGGAACCCCCCTGTGTCTGGTAACAATTGTTTGTTGACCATTATAAAGCGTTTGTGCTGTTCCGTTGCAACAATTACATTGATAATCTTTAAGCAAACTTTGTTTTTTAATAACCTCACTTGATTTTGCATCAACATAAACAACATGGCTACTATAAAAGGGTTCTATTCCCATAATTATGAATTTGTAAGCGAGCTTATAATTATTTTCGGAAAAATCTTTATTATTTTTAATTCTTGCAAGAATTAACTCACCTTGTGGGTAATTGCTCCAGTACGTTGTGTCATTTCTTTTTACATCCCAACCATACTTTGTTGCATTAATGCTGCTTAAAGCAACTGATAGAGCGGTGTTTTCTGAAATAGAAGGAGTAACATCAAAATTTAGATTACAAGCAAGTTTACCGTTTGCTGAAATAACTTGATTGTTTTGAGTATGTAAAATATATTCGCATCCTTCAACCTTTATTTCTTTGTATGTATGCTGATACCTGTAATGAGTAAAACCAAGGTCATCAGTTTCGGTTTTTACCAATATCATATTATCGTCCTGTTTTAATCCAAATGCCTGTTTATTCTCTGCAAAAAAATTATTCGGGATAAACTGAATATCTTCCTTTAATCGCACCCATCCTGGAGAACTATTTGCCATTGCGATTTCGGCCATTTTATTATTCCAAAACGAAGTGTCGTTTTGAGCGAATGCCCTGCTACCAAATAGAAACAGTGCTGTAACTGTGAGAAGTATAATATTTTTCATAACTGATAGAATTTATTTTTGCCAAATTATTTTTTCATTTGTTCGATTATTCATGAAATCAGATGAACAAGAAGTTCCACCGAAAGTACAGATGCAAATTAGAGTTCCATTCATATCCTTAACATCCTTACAGTTTTCGTCTAGAAGAACTAAACATCCTTCAGGACAGGAATACGAAAAGAAATATACTTTTTTCCCTAAATAATCGTATTCGTATACTGTGCTCAAACAATTTTTTTCTTTATCTTTTTTTATTTTTTCTTTAATGCACTTTGGTGTTCCCTTAGGAACATCAATTTTTTTGCAACCTCCAAAAGATAGCATTACCGCTAATATTAGTGATACAGAGAGCGTCATAACAAATGTGTGTTTATTCATAACATTCAAAATTACAAAATAATTTTTAACTGACTTATTTGAAGTAAAGGAAATTTTTTTGGCACTGGTTTTTGTTTGGCGGGAGGGGTTTAGCTCTTTTGCAAGTTTCCCGAAGGGCGTGCAAGTTTTGTTTGTAAATTTTTCCACAAACAAAACTGCACGACTTGCAAATGTGCTAAACGAAGAGGGGGACAAAAACCGTGACGAAAAATTGAGTGGTGGCAATTCTTTTTTATTTTTTTTCTTTTTAAAAAGAGTGAGGGCAAAAAAAGTAAATTTTCTTTTTCTGTTATCTTGTCTTGGTCTTGCTTTCGTTTGGGTGTCTACCCGTTGAGAAAGTGTCCACCGTGAAAGTCGGTCAAATGGTTTCATTGTTCCGCTGCCGTTTCCGTTAAAGTCAGTCGTGTTTTTCATAGCACTGTCGTTTTTAACGTCTTACTGGTAACAGGAGGATTGCCACCATGAACTTGCCCAATCAGAAGATGTTCATTATTGAACAATGGACCACCTGACGACCCAGGTTCAACCGTTCCTTGTGACCAAACAACTCGCCAATAAACAGCTTTTCTGTAAACAGTTTCATTATTAGCTATTATTTTTAGTGTTCCATTTGAAACAATTGCATTGTCTAAAGAATTGTATTCTTGTGTGTTACCATTATTGCCATACAATGCACCTTGTGCCCATTGTTGAATTTCCCATATAGATAAGTCTAGATTATTGTCATCAAAATTGTCTTCAAACACAAGTGCCCAAGGTGCAGTATTGCACTGGTCAAACGACACGATTGGTACTACTACTTTACTTTTACAAATAGTTTGGGAGTGAGATGTTAAAGTAATAAAATATATGATTATTAAAGTGAATTTTTTCATTGTCAATGCTTTGATATATGAAAATTTGCCAGAAAAAAATGAATTGTATATATTTAGTGTTTGTTTAATCCTGATGTTTCAATTATCTCTTTTAATTTGTCATTTTCACTCTTTAAATCTATTAAGTGTAAAGTTAG
>JAQUGA010000217.1 GCA_028684405.1 Bacteroidales bacterium
TTGGTTGATAATTTATATAAAAGAAGGTTTTCAGGCAAACTATAATCTTGTTTTAATTCCCAATTTGTAAAAGAAAAATCTTTATATTCATATTGAAATAATGGTTCTTCGATATATCCAATTGGTAATCTCTCAAAATAAAGATATTTACTTCCAGTAACTGAAATTACTCCAGGACGGAAATATGTATTGGATTTTCCATCTTTAATTGGTGATTCTTTAATGAAAGTACTGTCAATTTTAAATGTGCCTTGAGAAACAAACAACTCAAATTCATATTCTGTAAAATGATCCCACCAAAGAGAAAATTCATTTTTGCCTAAATAGGGGAGATATTCAGCCCAATTTGCTTTAAGATAATCATATAACTTAGCTTCCATTTCTTTTTCTAAATCAAGCATAAACCAACACTTATAAGCTGGTGCAACTAATGCTTGTTCAGTTATTATTAAGTTCCCACCTTCTTCCTCACTTGCCAATCCAGTAGTGTTATTGTATTTTATTACTGTTTTAGCAAAATTTCCATTTTCATGAAATGATTTCCCTTCTTCTTCCAAGGGAGCTATTGCTACTTTTATGTTTTTCAGTATTTTATAATACTCTGGTAACTCTCCGTGTTTTTGGAATCCTTTTGCTCCAATAATTGCTCCCATGATGCCTAATAATGCGGGTTTATGTAGCATATTAAAGGTAAAATACATTGGGTCATTAGTGTCAGGTTTCTTAAGAAACCCAAAATCAGATTTTATGTTGATTGAAACTAACTTATTATTCATAATTGCTATCTTTAAAAATCTGACAGGTTAAAACCTGTCAGATTTGATGTAATTAAATGTCTTTGATTGATGCTTTTGTAGGTGGGTTTATGATTGAGATTGAAGCAGTATTTTTGTATATCTCCACAGCTTCAATTTCAGTTTCATTCGATTCCAAAACAGATTTTAAGGAACTTAAATCCAATTGAACTTTTCCATCCACTTTTTCTTTATGCATTGTCATAAGTTGCGTAAGGTTTGGTAGAACTAATTTTGATTTTTCCTTTAGAGTTATCCAAATCAATAGCTCGTTTTCACAGCCTGATTTTGAAGCAGAATCATAATAAGTTACTCCTTTTTGCAAAGCTTCTTTTAGTTTCGAAATATCTTGCACAGATATGTTTGCTGCACCTTCACCAGCAAGTGAAACAATATCTTCCAAGTTTTTAGGATTTACAGAAATATGATGTACATAATGCCCTTCATGTAGTTTAGTCTGACGACCTAAAGTTGTGGCTGTATTATCATCGTTTTTTTCGTTTGGATTACGAAATGGTGACATAATTTGTTCAGAATAGAAGTTATTCTCCCCCCATATGTTTATCCCATGGGTAATTTGAACAGGACCATGGATTGAGATTGCAACATTATTCCCTTTAGATTTTTTAGCAAAGGTTGCTCCAAATAGACGAATGTCTAGGCAATTTAATAGGTCTTTGGCAACAAGTTTTCTGTCCTTTGCTTTTTTATTTTCTGGAAACATCGCAATATAAGCATCTTCTAAACTATAGGGAATAAACTCATTATTAAACCGTTTGAAATAGAAAATTTTTTCTGTTGAATAATTTTCCTTTAAATAGTTTTTCACCGCATATTTTAATGCTTTATCTGTTGCATATACCACCCCATTAGGTAAAGTGCGTGGTTGACCTGAAAAATCTGCGTTGTAATTTGCATTTATTGCTTTTACCATCGCTGCTCCAAAAATTCTTTTTGTGTAAGCCATATTAATTTGGTTTTTAAATTATTACTATTCTTTATTAAATACTGATTCTGAAAAATATCCAGCCAAAAGCATAGGTAGATGATCTTTCATATTAACAATATTAGGGATGTATCCCATTATTTCACTGAATAATTTATCAAATTCATATTTACTAGGGTATAAAGTAAATTTGTATTTATATGAATTAAACGTATTTGCAATTGCTTGTTTGAATAGTTCTGGATTTGTTTTCTGAAGAAATGGCTCTAGTAAAGCGTGTGTGCGATTTGCCGATTCGCTCTGAATAAGTAATTTCCAAATTATTTGCCCAGCAGCAAAAGCGAATTCGTCATCATTTTCGATATGAAGAGATTCGGTTTGGGCAATAGTCCGAAGCTTCGTTTGTAATTCTTGTGTTTTGTTTACCATGTTATTTTGTTTAAATTGATTATCAAATAGTGGTTGTAGTCCAAACCAAAGACTTATTTTCTTCCGAATTTGCAATGTTTTCTTCATTTCTTCGTCATGACGGAGGTCGTCAAAGATTGAATCAATAAACATTTCATTTATCATTGTCATTCTTATTCCGTTATGCATTGATTTATATACAAAGTCATACCAAGAGCGTCGATATTTGTTCAATAAGTTATAAATTGTATCTGTTAATCCATATTTAGGTTTTATTTCTAAATCATCAAAATATTTTATCCAGAGATTACCCGCATTTGTATTTTGAATCAATTGATTATTGAAAACACTATTGATAATATTGTTTTGAAAATCGAATACACTATCTTTTCTGCTTTGAAAATAAATTGTTGACTCATGCCCAAATAACTCTTTAATTTCAAAATTGTTATTTTCTTTGTCTTTTAAAGTATACTTAAATGTTGGAACAAAATCCAAATCAATTATTTGCCCTTTTTGAACATATAACAAATAAAAGTTCTGCAAATTTGATTGTCGTTGATTTAATAAAAATCGTACTATTTCAGAATAATTTTTCTTTATTTCACCATTGAAAAGGGTCACAACTTCTGTATTCAAATTTGCTTCTTCTTTATCTACAAAAATGGGTAATGGATTAGGTAATTGTTTATTTTGTTGTAGTTGATAAAATTTCCAAATTAATTGTGCTTCTTCTCCGTTAATTCTATAGTTATAATTAAAACTTGCCGATTGATGTTGAAGAAACATTTTTTTTCCATTAAAAGAGCTTAGACTATCGCTTATCCCATAAATAGCATCATTATAAACTGTGTTGTACTCCGCCTTATTGAACACATTTAGTCCCAGATATTTTTGATATGGTATTTTATAATCATCAATTGTTGGTTCTTTTAAAAAGAAGATAACTGCATTCGAATCTTTTAATTTATTGTATTCAATTGTCTCTAAAATTGCCCAAAAGTTTAATATTATTAGGTTTTTCAAGCTTTCAAACCAAATCCTTGGTTGTCCATCTACAATAAACTCCTCGGCTTTTTTAAAGTATTGATTAGTAAGTTCAGACATTATACCTTGCTGTTTAATAGTAAGCATGTTTTTATCCAAGATTTTTTTTGTAAACCCAACCGCAAAAGGTGAGCATGTTATATTGAAAATCTTCTTATTTGGATTAAATATTTTAGCCGCTGAAACAGGTTTTGAAGCTTGCATTATCAAGCGACATTTTTCAAGAAATGGAGTCATCTCTGTTTGTTTGGTATATATTCCAATGTCATTTTTCAATATATAGCCGTTTTCATCTACATTATGCAGATGAAATTTTCCATCATTCATCCGAATATCAAGAGCCACATAAATACCTTCTTTTAGTTTTCCTCCTTCTTCAAACAAGTCTGGAGTTTCTTTTTCAAGCGTTTCTACAAATTGGCAAATTTCTTTTATCATAACAAATTTATTTTATTTTATATTTTCAAGTGTAAGAAGAAATATTTTAGAATAATGCTTCCATATTTCAACGTCTTCCCATAATAAAATGGTTTCATTTGAATATCCTTGTGAAATTAATTCGTAGATTTTCCATTTTATATATGCTATTGAGTCTTCATTCAGAAATAGATGTCCTTCATCAATCGTCAAATATTTGTTCATTTTAATCAAGGTTTTAAATTATCTGGATGCAAAGATAATAAAAAAACCTATAATTTTATCCAAAAGAGTAAAATTCATTAATAATACGCTTTTTTGAAATTATTTTCATTTCGTTTTTATTTTTATATTTGCACTTTAATCATAATCGCACCTTAGAGGAATTGAAATAAAGATTAAAAATCATGAACTCAAAGATTTTCCCCTTTCTCATAAACTATGAGAAAGGGTTTTTTATTTACAGATTAGTTTTTGTTTGATGTCATTTAAAATCTATTACGTTTAGTAAAAACATTTCTTTTTCTTCTTAAATCCCTTCTTCCAGCATCACATTTACATCTTCCATATCAAACTCGTTTACGTCCCATGTTTCACCTTCATTCAGTCCGTACCATTCTCTTATTTCATGGTATTCTTCGTGTGATGGGTTGTTGAATGTTTC
>JAQUGA010000218.1 GCA_028684405.1 Bacteroidales bacterium
TCAATAAAATCATTGTTCACGCTTTTCGTAAGATTCGCTATGGCGTTTTTTTCCTCTTCAATTGTAGTGAAGGCGCTTTTTTGAATTTTCAATCTTCTTTCCATACCTACAAAATTACATTTTTTTTTGCTTTTATTTACGAGCAATTTTTATTCTTTAGGATAATTTATTGTTTTTATACCAAAGCCTGTTTTTTTAAAGACATAAATGTAGTAATATATTTCTGCTATTTTATTGATTTTCAGAGAAATCGACAAATGAATCGATGGTTTATTGTAGAAAAAAAAAGCACGAATGATTTTCATTCGTGCTTTTTTTAAATATTAAAAGTTAGGCATTTTCAAGTGCTTCGGCGCCCGAAACAATTTCGAGAATCTCATTGGTAATTGCCGCTTGGCGTGCTTTATTATAAACCAGTTTAAGATCTTTAAGAATATCGGTAGCATTGTCAGTGGCTTTGTGCATCGCTGTCATTCGAGCACCATGTTCGGAAGCAACAGAATCGACAATGGCCTTGTAGAATTGCAAACGTAAAATCTTTGGAACTATGTCTTCTGTTATGCTCTCTTTATCAGGTTGATAGATGTAATCAGTTTCAAATTTCAAACTATTTTCATCTACTTTAGGAGGTTGTATGGGAAGGAAAACTTCCTGTACAACTTCCTGATAACCAGCATTTACAAATTGGTGATAAATAATTTCTATTTTTTCAAATTCGCCATTTGAATATTTTTCCATTAGCATATTGGCAATTCCAACACATTCTTCAAAGTTTGTTTTTTCGGTTAGGTGATCATAGGATTCAATAAGATTTCCATGCTTTTTCAAGACGAACTCAGTGGCTTTTCTGCCTATGGTGATAAATTTTAAATTTCCTGCAGCGTTTTGTTCTTTATAAGTTGTTTCTATAAGCTTTGTCGTATATTTTAAAATATTTGAATTAAATCCACCACACAAGCCCCGGTTTGAAGAAACGACTATCAAAAGAACCTTATTAATCTCTTCGTGTTGTTTAAAGAGAGGATTTTCATCTTTATTCAAAGAGCCACTTAAGTTGCTTATTAGTTCATTTAGTTTACGGGCATATGGACGAAGCTGAACAATTAATGATTGAGCCCTGCGAAGTTTGGAGGCAGATACCATCTTCATGGCACTCGTAATTTTCCGTGTTGAATCAATGGATGTGATTCTGTTTCTAACTTCCTTTAAACTCGACATAATCTTTTATTATTGATGTTTTATTTAATCGATATATTTTGCAGCAATGTCGCTGCAAGCAGTTTCTAGAACTTTGATAATTTGGTCATCAAATTTTCCTTTTTTCAGATCGGCAAGTGTATCTGCATGTCTTTCAGATAAGAAATGAAGATATTCTGTTTCAAAATTTTTGATATTTCTGATTGGGATATTTTGAAGTAGACCTCTGGTTCCACAAAAAATGATAGCAATTTGTTTTTCAACCGCCATGGGGCTTTGTTCGGGTTGTTTTAATATTTCTACGTTCCGAATTCCTTTATCCAAAACTGCTTTTGTACTAGCATCCAAATCAGAACCAAATTTAGAGAAAGCTTCCAGTTCGCGATATTGAGCTTGGTCAATCTTAAGAGTACCGGCTACTTTTTTCATGGATTTGATTTGGGCATTACCTCCAACACGAGATACTGAAATACCCACGTTGATGGCTGGACGAATACCGGCGTTGAAAAGATTGGTTTCGAGAAATATTTGACCATCGGTAATTGAAATTACATTGGTTGGAATATAAGCCGAAACGTCACCCGCTTGTGTTTCAATGATAGGAAGTGCGGTTAGCGAACCTCCACCTTTTACCATGTGTTTGATAGAGTCTGGTAGATCATTCATGTTTCTGGCAACTTCGTCGGATTCAATAATCTTTGCTGCTCTTTCCAATAAGCGAGAGTGAAGATAGAAAACATCTCCAGGATAAGCTTCACGTCCTGGTGGACGACGAAGAAGAAGAGATACTTCACGGTAAGATACCGCTTGTTTCGATAAATCATCATAAATAATTAAGGCCGGACGTCCAGTATCGCGGAAAAACTCTCCGATAGCAGCTCCTGCAAAGGGTGCATAAAATTGCATCGCAGCAGGATCTGAAGCCGTTGCAACCACGATAATAGTGTATGCCATTGCTCCTTTTTCTTCCAAGGTTTTCAAAATATTAGCTACCGTTGAGCCTTTTTGCCCAATGGCAACATAAATACAATATACAGGCTCGCCTTTGTCGTAAAATTCTTTTTGGTTAATGATGGTATCGATGGCGATGGTTGTTTTTCCTGTTTGACGGTCGCCAATGATAAGTTCACGTTGTCCTCGACCGATTGGAATCATGGCATCAATAGCCTTAATTCCCGTTTGTAGAGGTTCTTTAACAGGTTGGCGAAAAATTACACCAGGGGCTTTACGGTCAATAGGCATTTCGTACGAAGGTCCCGCAATTTCACCCTTCCCATCAATGGGAGCTCCCAAAGTGTTGATAACGCGTCCAACCATATTTTCACTCACTTTGATGGAAGCAATTTGCTTGGTACGTTTACAAATGTCGCCTTCGTTTAATGTTTTGGCTTCGCCCAATAATACAATTCCCACATTGTCTTCTTCAAGATTAAGCACAATGCCCATTACATTTCCTTTGTCGAATTTTACCAACTCGCCCGATTGTGCATTATTTAATCCGTATACACGTGCAATACCATCTCCAACTTCCAAAATGGTTCCTGTTTCTGCCAATTCGGCTTCACTATGAAATCCTGATAACTGTTGACGTAATATAGCAGATACTTCAGCAGGTTTAATTTCGGCCATGTTATTCTATTTTTATGTTATTAAAATCCTTTTTTATATATGTTTTCTGAAAATTCTTTTTTCAATTTGTCAATTTTTCCTTTAAAACTAGAATCAAATATTTTGTCTTTTACTTTGATAACAAAGCCACCAATGAGCTCGCTATCCAAGTTTTCAATCAATTCAATTTCAGAGTCTATTTCGGTAGAAATTGTTGATTTAATAAGTGTTCTTAAGTCTTCGCTTAGATCTTGTGCGGTCGTTAAGTAAACCGTTTGTATTTTGTGATATTCTTTGTATAATTCGATGAATTCCAAGCTCATTGCATCTAAAAATAGTTCCCTGTTTTTTCGAGTCACTATTTCGATGAACTTTTTGGTGACCAGATGGGTAGATGCTGGCATAATAGCCGAAAGAATATTGATTTTTTTATCCGATTTGATGATAGGACTTCTCATCAAAATGTTAAATTCTGGGACTTGTTTGCATACTTGAATCAGGAATTGCATGTCATCATGAATGTTTTCTATGATTTTTAGCTCTTCTGCTAAATCAAATAGTGCTTTGGCATATCTTTTCTTTACCTTAGTGTATCTCATCGGAATGTGTTCTAATTAAGCTTAATTTCTTTGACCATGTCTTTAATGATTTGATGACTTCTTTCTTTGTTTGAAAGTTCCTCGCGAAGTATTTTTTCAGCGATTTCAATGGACAGCTTTGCTACTTCGTTTTTCAAATCAGTGATGGCTTGCATTTTTTCAAAATGGATGTTTTCTCGTGCACTGTCAATAATGCGTTGTCCTTCAACATGTGCTCTCTCTTTGGCTTCTTCAAGGATATTGTCTTTGATTTTTCGAGCTTCCGAAAGTATCACATCTCTTTCTTCTTTGGCGAGCACTAACAGTGCTTCGTTTTCGCTCTGGATGGTAGAGATTTCTGCACGTGCTTTTTCGGCAGCATGAAGAGCGGTGTCAATGGCGTCTTCTCTCTCTTTTAGCATTTTTAAAATTGGTTTCCATGCAAACTTGGTAAGGATGAAAAACAAAATACCGAATGATAAAATCATCCAAAAAGCCAATCCAATTCCTGGTTGTATTAATTCCATGTGATCTAATATTATATTATTGTATTAATTTCTTCTGATAAAACATACCCTTCTGCCAACCGCAGAAGAGTATGTTGTGAATGTTTGATTAAACAAACAAAATTAACAAGCAAACCACAATAGCGAAGAATGCAACACCCTCGATAAGAGCGGCTGCCACAATCATACTAGAGCGGATGTCGCCAGCTGCTTCGGGTTGACGTGCAATGGATTCCAATGCGCTTTTTCCGATGTTGCCAATACCGTAACCTGCTGCGATTACTGTAATTGCTGCTCCTAGAGCGGATCCAAGTAATGCTAACGAGTTGTCGGCTGCTGCTTGTAAGATAACTGATAAAATTGACATGATTTTATTTTTTT
>JAQUGA010000219.1 GCA_028684405.1 Bacteroidales bacterium
CAGTGATTTTTGCTTCGTTCGGCAAAGCTCAAACAAGTTTGGCTCTGCTCTCACTTTTCGCAAAAATTGAGTTGAACTATGTCGCAGTTTGTTTCTATGGGCTTTCTATCTTGCGACTTTCAACGAATGGATATTATTTAATGATTTATGAACAGGTTTTTCCAAACTTTTGCTAATGATACAAGTGTAAATCTCTTATATCTGCTTTTTTAGTACAGATTATTATTATATAGAAATAAGAGCAGTCCAAAATTTCAATTAAAAAAGCACCATTTATTAAAATGGTGCTTTTTGTATTTACTTGATAAATAAATTATACGATTTTTTTATTTACAATTTCCATTATTTCTTTTTCAAGAGCGATGGCTTTTGCTTCAATTTCAGCACCTTGATCGATGATGTCTTGGGCAAACTTTTTATCTTCCAAGCCAACGGCATTAATTTTCACATTTAGAAAAGCACCCATCACTGCTGAACGGCAGCATAAAGCTCCTACGCCTGCATCGGTTACTGAATTTGGATTTCCAACTTCAGCCATGGCTTTGCAAATCTCAAATCCCTCGAAGGCTTTTTTCATGGTGATAAAAGGGACTTCCGTAGCATATTTTGTGGCATCCTGAATGGCTTGTTTGCGTTCTGCTTTTTCGGCATCGGTTCCTTTGGGTAAACCAAAAGCATCCATGATTTTATTGAAAGAAACAGTGTCTTCGTCAACCAAATGAAGTAATTCATCTTTTAATTTCTGTCCTTTTTCAGCCCACTTAGAAAATTCTTCCCAGCGTGCATCCCAGCCAGGTTTATGCGAAGATAAATTGGCAACCATGGTTCCTAGAGAAACGCCCAAGGCGGCCATGTATGCGCTGATAGAGCCGCCACCAGGAGCTGGTGACTCGGAGGCTGTTTCGTTTGCAAATTCGCTGCAAGTCATGTCTATTAACTTGTTGGAACAATTTTCGGCTTCTAAAAGATATTCAATAATTTTTTCTTCCGCAACAAATGGTTTTAAGTCATCCAAACCCATTGATTTTATTGCAATTTTTATAATTTCCTCTTCAGATACTCCAAGGGAACGTTCTTGTTTTGCAAGAAAATATTTTCCAGCATCTAAAATTGTCTTTTTAGGAATCAAACCTACGATTTCAGTTCCGGTAATTCTCAAACCGCGTTTGCTTGCTTTGTCGCTTATTTCGTCAAAGGCAACATGCAATGGCGTTTCCGAAATATTGGTAATGTTCATGGAGACTTGGGCAACGCCGTATTCATCTATAAACCAACCAATCGCCTTGGTTCCTTTAAGCGTTCCAGGAGTCCATATATCAGCACCTTTTTCGTCTTTTTTGATTTTTCCAGTAATTGGATTTCCTTCGCGAACGGGTCTTCCTTTTTCGCGTACATCAAATGCTAGTGCGTTTGCACGGCGAGTGGAGGTGGTGTTTAGATTGAAGTTTACGGCAATTAAAAAGTCACGAGCACCCACAGCCGTGGCTCCAGCCGTAGCATTGAAAGCCGCAGGCCCAAAATCAGGCTTCCATTCAGGTTTGCCAATTTTGTCTTTAAGTCCTTCATACTCTCCTGAACGACAGTATGCTAGGTTTTTTCTTTCGGGAGTTTTAGCTGCACTTTCGTAGCAATAAATGGGAATATTTAATTCTTCTCCAATGCGTTTTGCTAATTTGTGAGCGTATTCTACAACTTCTTCCATGCTAATGTTGGCAACGGGAACCAAAGGACAAACGTCGGTGGCACCAAAACGAGGATGAGCACCATGATGTTTGCTCATGTCAATTAATTCTGATGCTTTTTTAACAGCCAAAAACGCGGCTTCAATCACCTCGTCGGGAGTTCCAACAAAAGTAACAACAGTGCGGTTGGTAGCTTGTCCAGGGTCAACATCCAATAATTTTACTCCGTCTACTGTTTCAATGGTGTCTGTAATCTGTTTAATAATGCTCATGTCGCGACCTTCGCTAAAATTTGGCACGCATTCGATTAGTTTTTTCATGGTATATTTTGTTTTCGTTTTTTATCCGTTTTGGATGCAAAACTACAAAATTATTTTGAGAAAAGTCAAAATGTTAAAATGATTGAATGCTATTTGTTTATTTGAAAAACAGGGTGGAAAAATGTTCATTTGGGAATAAACTTAGTCGGTTTTTCCTTTGTTTTTTCGCTCGTGTTTTAATAAATCCGAAGGAGGAAAAACATATCTAAAATTGACGCCAAAATAATCGCCAATGGTTTTCATCTTTACTCGGCTAATGTCTTTGCCATTCTCTTTGTGGTAATAGTTTAAATTGGTTTTATACAATTCAGCAAAAAGATGATATACAGGGCCAATATAAAAATATCCGCTGTTTTTGCTTCTATATTCAAATCCAAATCCGCCCTTAAAAGTGGGAACAATGGCTGCTTTTCGTGCAGAAAATTGTTCCAAACTCCATTGCAAAACATAGGTTTCATTTCTTTCATTGTTTCGAGTGTACAAATTGCTTGGAATTAACTGCAAAGAAACACCCAATGAGTGTCCCATATAAAATCGTTCCGAAAGTTGGATGTAGTAAGTTAAAGTGAAAGGAATTTCAAAATTGTCGGCTTTCATCCGAATAGTGTCGCTAAAGTTTCCATCTTGAACGTCCAATAAAAAATTACGAGTAACATAATTAATTCCTGTTTCCAAAGAAAACCTTGAACCTAATTCTACAGACAAATGAGTGCCAATAGTATAGCCAGATAGGGGTTTTGTGTTAAATGTAACGCCTTCACGTACAATTGTTTGCGATTTTATTCTAAACATTTCCAAGGGGATAATAGGTTCCACATGAAATCCAAAAGTGGCAAACTGTTTCTGAGGAAACAGATCAGATTGAATCAGTACAATGAGTAATAAAAATAAATAATGTTTATATTTCATTAGAACATTTTTTTGCAAAGATAATGGAAAGTCTTGTTTTTAGTTTGTCCCAATAAAATATTAGAATAAAATCAGTGATTTTTTTCAATAATGACATATTGACTCGTTAAATTTATTTGCTGAATTTTTTATGCGTTTTTTTATTCAAATTTGATAGTGAGTATTTTGAAACGATATGAAGTTTATAAGAGAAATACAGTTTGGTTTTTATGAAAGGCTTCGCAGCCAGATGTTTGCGATACTGCCTGGTTTTTATTAATCGTAAAGATATTTTTAAATATAAATGGATGTCTGAACAAATTTTCTTTGTTTTGGTTTAATAAATAAACACATGAACTTATGAAAACAAAATTTGAAGAGTTAATAGAAGATAATAAACCCGTATTGGTCGATTTTTTTGCTACTTGGTGTGAGCCTTGCAAGGTGCAAGCCCATGTTTTGGAGCTGTTATCCGCAGAAATGGGGGATAAGGTAAGGATTATAAAAATAGATGTGGAAAAAAATCCGAAAGTTGCACAAAAGTATCAAATTCAAGGCGTGCCAACCTTGGTTGTTTTTAAAAAAGGAAATATAGTTTGGCGAAATTCTGGTGTTCATAACAAAGAACAATTGGTTAAAATTTTAAGAGAACATCTTTAGGAATGATTGAAGGTTTTATCGTAAAGTCGTAATGAATTTCTCGCAAAGTAAGGAGGGGATAATAATTGATGTGAATTTTTTATAATTAAATCATTGGCGACTTAGCTTCTTTGCGAGAGCGTTTAAATAGATGAAACTTCGCATTTTGTGAGCAAAAAAAGGAGAACTATTTTTCTTCCTTCTTGAAATTTAAATAATACGTATATCCAATTCCAAAACTTAAGAACTCGCTAAATGTTTTCGTAATAAAATGAATTTAGTTTACTGCAAGTTTGGCATCTTTGTAATTAATGCCTGCAAAGAAACTCTGTGTTTGGTGATTCGAGAGGTTCATCACGAGTAGAAAAAGTCAAATTTGAGGTGCTATATTGAGCGGTGCAAAAGGCTTTGGCAGCAACGAAGAGGTTGGCGTTTTAGCTTCGCTGCGTTGCACTGAGCTTGCCGAAGTGAACTCGTAAACTCGGTTCTTGCGAGCACCAATTAGTAAAATCAGGTGTAAAAGTTCAAGTCATCGCATAACACTCTGCTAGTTCTCGGAAAAGATTTTTCTCAAAATATTTTCTGTTATCAGTTCTGGAAAATGTTTTTTTATAGATGAATTTATAGCAAATTGAGTAATGAAGTTAGAGCTTGATCGGATATTTCTTCCATTTCAACTATTAGATCGGAAGAGCACAC
>JAQUGA010000220.1 GCA_028684405.1 Bacteroidales bacterium
AAGTCGTTTTATCTCTTTTGCTTCTGATTTTGTAAACTTTCTGCCAACAATTTCGCTTGCTCCGAAGCTTTTTATAATAATATCGGTTACCCATATGCTGGTATCGAGCTCTACTGATGAGATTTTGGAAATAGGAATAGAAATAGAATCTACGTTTATTAAATGCTTGTTTCTCTTTTTGTACGTTACGGTATTATCGCTAATAACGATTCTATCGGGTATTAAAATGCTTCCACCGCGAGTAATGGCCGATTTAAAAACATATTCCTCTACTTGATCGGGTTCCACAAAATCGTTCTCTTTATCATCCTTAAAACGATGACTTGAAGTCTCTGCTAATTCGAGTTTTATAAGCAAATCAACGGTTCTTTGCTCAAGTCCAAGATCTTTTCCTTTTTCAATCAAAATTGCATATTCCGAGGGTGAAATTTCGTCATCTTCAGCCATACTTGCAATAAGTTCTTTGAATATTTTTTCTTTTGACATATTATTTTTCTATGGTATTAAAATCAAGTACTTAAAGTACAAACATAAAATATTTTCAGCTCTCTTTTTACGAATCAGGTTTAAAATATTTCGAAATCTCTTCTACCGAAAGTTCGTTTCCCTCTGAGTCCCAGCCAAAAATTCGATTGTTTGTCATTGGATGAGTGAGTTCACAAAACAAACAAGCCGTTTCGGAAATAAAAACAAAAGAAAACTGCCAAGGCGAAAAACTCCATTCTCGATTGTTGTATGGATATGGGGTTAAAAAACAAGCGCTTAATTGAGTTTCATCATATTCAATTCCTGAAATATCAAGAAATTTTTGTTTTTGAATCTGTGATAATGATTTGTGCATAATTAAATATTTTGACACAAATCTAAGAGTTCACTACGTCATAGTATGTCGCACCTTGTTTTGTACTTGTTTTTTTGAGATAAAATATTTACTTCCCGCTAAAAGTAAAAGTTTATGTGTGTCAACTTAAAACACAAAATATCAGTCATTTTCATAAATACGAAGTCTGTTTTTTAAAGTATTTAATTCTTGTTTCAGTTTTTTTTCTTTCTCTAAAAGATTTAAAACCACATCCAATGCTTCTATGTTTAGATTTAACTCATTATGAAGACGAATCATTTTTTCGAGCTCACCAATTTGATCATAATGTATAAATTGAGTTTGTTCTATTAATACAATTTGAATAAGTCCATTTTTCTGCAAAGCATCAATAAATGAGAATTCAATCTTGTAGTATGAACAAAGACTTTTTATTTCTATTAGATTTTTTTCCATGTTATCCTATTTTTTGTAATTCTCTGAATAGCTCCTTTTCTTTTTCGCTCAAGTTCGTGGGTGTTTTTATGTTGTAGGTGATGATTAGGTCGCCAAATTTTCCTTCTTTTTTATAAATTGGAAATCCTTTTCCGGCCAATCTCACTTTGGTTCCGTTTTGTGTTTCGGGTGCAATTTTCAGTTTCACTTTGTCCGTAAACGTATTTACAACAATCTCTCCGCCAAGCAGTGAGGTGTATAAGTCCAAATCGACTTGTGTATATAAATTGTTGCCATCCCGTTTAAAGTCTGTCCGATTGTTGATGACAAACTTAATATAAAGATCGCCGTTGGGTCCTCCATTCAGTCCTGCGCCACCTTTTCCATTAACCTTAATGACTTGACCATTTTCTACTCCAGCAGGAATAGTGAGTCTGATTTTTTTATTATTAACGGTAAGGATCTGTTTATGCGTGGTATAAACATCTTTTAAATCCAAATGTAAATCAGAATGATAATCTTGTCCTTTAAAAACAGCCTGACGTCCTTGCCTAGAAGATGATTGTCTGCCGCCAAACATTGATTCGAAAAAGTCGGAAAAATCGTGTTCCGAAAAACCATGTTGGGCTGAATGATACTGCGATTGTTGCTGTTGTTGAGCTCTTTCATACTCCTCGCCACGTTGCCAATTCTCCCCATATCTATCGTATTTCTTACGATTCTCGGAGTTGCTCAAAACTTCATTGGCTTCGTTAATCTCTTTAAACTTCGCTTCTGCTTCCTTATTATCCGGATTCAAATCAGGATGATACTTACGAGCGAGCTTGCGATACGCCGCTTTAATTTCTTTTTCAGTTGCGGTTTTCGAAATCCCCAAAATTTTATAATAATCTATAAACTTCATTGATTCTATTTGATTTTAGTTGATGTACTAAATATAACAGCTTGCAGGAAATATTGTTTACTAGAGAACTTTATGTTCCTAACGCTGCATTCGTTAAAAATTTATTGCTGTAAAGATAAGAAAAAAGATTAAATTTTCAACAGAGATTGGAAACGGTGTATTGATTAGGTCAACGATCCTATATTATTTCACTCACTAAAAAGCAAATTAAAAAAACTGTTTAAGAATGCAAATTATAATAATTCTTATACTCTTGATTCGAATAATTTCTGAGTTTATTTTGAAAGAAAAAATCCATAATAAGAAAACATAAATCAAATTAAAGTATAACTTAAAGCAAGTTAGCTAAAACATTGTTTTTAAACTTTGTATACTATTATCACAATCAATAAATAAGCACTAGTTTATTACTATTTTTCTGGAACAAACTTGGTCCCCTTTTGAGTTTTTAATAATGATTAAATAGACGCCTTGAGTCAAGTCTAAAATTGAAATTTGAGTATCCGTAGTTGTTTTTAGCAGACGCCCTTGCATGTCATATATTTCAGCAATTGCATAATTAGAATATTCAATATAAATCATATTTGATGCTGGATTGGGATAAATTAAAGTGGATTTTTCTTCCCTATTTCCGACATTCACTGTGTTTTGATAATCCAGTTCAAAAAGTCCAGAACTCCCCGAAAAACTCTTTTCTGAAGTAACATAATACTGACTTTCGTTGATGAAGGTAATTCCTTCTGTTTGAAAGGAATAGTCATTGGGCATTTGTAGCAGTTGGCGATTCATTATTCCACTTGAAAATTGATTATTATTGAAATTAGTAATTTCAATAATAAAGGGTTCAGAATAAGTATAGCCCAAAAGCATAATGCAATTGGAAAACGGATTGTATGTTGCTCCCGTGACAAGTCCCTGAGTGTTAATGCTATCTATTTTATGTATTTGATATGTTCC
Organism: Bacteroidales bacterium; assembly: GCA_028684405.1. Taxonomy (GTDB): domain Bacteria; phylum Bacteroidota; class Bacteroidia; order Bacteroidales; family WCHB1-69; genus JAQUGA01. Next base: position 3,117 of record JAQUGA010000220.1, read on the forward strand.
GATGGGTTTAGGCAGAGAATAAATGTTAGACTTTCTGTTTCCCCAATTTTTGGTAAATATGTATAAACTATCATTGTAGGAAATAATGGCTTCGGCATCAAAATTCGTGGAATATGAAGTTGCCGTAAAATCCGTTTGATCTGTATAATTAAAGTGAATAATTTCTGCACTTACAGTATCGTTGGTGGTCTGAAAATAATCCAAAATTGAAACCCGATACACTTTTAAATCGGTTCTCGAACCCCGATTATTACCAATATCGGCAATGTAAATATATTCATCATCATTGCAAATGTCTTCCCAATCATCATTTACAGCATTGCTAATGAAAACCCTACGAGTAATATTTCCAGAAATGCTATCCAATTCATACAGAATCGGTTCGCCACCCGAATCATTGTGTGTTATAATTCTTTGGTTTAAAAAAATCAAACCCGATGTTTCATTAATTTCATCTGGAAGCGGAGCAATTAATGTCAATTGCTGACTAATCGCTGCGATTGGAAAAAAAAGAAAAATGAGTAAGGTCTGTATCCATTTCATAAAACATTGATTTGTAAAACCGTTAAGACTTGCTACCGGCAGAATAATCGAATCTTTTTGGCAAAAACACAATGTGGTTTTTTAAAAAAAAACTACATTATTCCAAAATTCCAAAAACTGCTTGTAGCAAGCCTTAGCAATCAGCAACTAAATTATTTTTTAATAATAAGTTTTTGCTTTTTGGTCCACTCTTTTGATTTAACTTCGAGCATGTAAACTCCATTATTTAAAGATTCCAAGCTAATTTGGTTTTGATTTTGATTAAGAACTTCAGTTTTAACCAACATACCAATAAGGTTATATATATTGATGGTCAAATCTCCATTATTTTTGTTGTCAATATTCAAAGTAAGCAGGTCGGAAGCTGGATTTGGAAAAACATTAATCTGATTTTCTACTGTATTTTCGGTTATTCCTACACCACCATTTGTGGTTTTTAAAGTTCGACCATTGTTGCCTACAGTGAATCCTGTGTTTGCATCCACAAAGAATATGTCATTCAAATTATCATAATTTCCATTTATTCCAGTGGCTTGTAAGTCCCACGTATAGCCTGCATTGGTTGTT
>JAQUGA010000221.1 GCA_028684405.1 Bacteroidales bacterium
GCGATTGCATTAATCGGAGCTTTTGGGTCCGAATTAATAGAAATAATTTTTGCTGATTGATCCATTCCTGCTCTGTGTTGAACAGCTCCTGAAATACCACAAGCGATGTATAATTTTGGACGGACTGTCACACCTGTTTGTCCTACTTGGCGTTCGTGCTCGACAAAACCCGCATCTACGGCTGCACGAGTAGCAGCAACTTCGCCACCAAGGACAGCAGCCAAATCGTATAAATGTTTAAAGTTTTCGCGAGAACCAACACCATAGCCACCTGCAACAAGAATTTGAGCCGCTTTTAAATTTACTTTTTGAGCTTCGATGTGACGTTCCAAAATCTTAACACTAAACATATCGTCGCATAAAATTTTATCAACATCAACCAATTTAATCATTGCTTTAACAGGACGTGTAGCGGGCTCTAGCTTCATCACACCTTCCCTAACGGTGGCCATTTGCGGACGTGTATCTGGATTGATAATGGTTGCAATAATATTTCCACCAAAGGCAGGACGGATTTGATATAAAAGATTTTTATATGTTTTTCCTGATTTGGTTTCGGTGTGGTCACCAATTTCCAAACTGGTACAATCGGCTGTTAAACCACATTTTAAAGCAGAAGCTACGCGGGGAGCTAAATCGCGACCAATTGAAGTAGCACCAAATAAGGCGATTTCTGGTTTTTCGCGTTCGAAAATATCACAAATTATAGCCGTATGTGGCAACGTCAAATATGGAAATAAAGAAGACTTGTCGGCCAAATGAATGACATCAACACCATAAGGATGTACCTCTTCTTCTATTTTTGACAATGAATTTCCGATAACCACCGCTTCTAATTTAACATTAAGTTCATCAGCAAGTTTTCGTCCTTTGGAAAGTAATTCCAAACTTACATCGGCAACTTTGCCATTTTCTGCAATTTCACAGTATACAAATATATTATTCACGTTTGATTCTTTTTTAATTTGACATTAATTTTAACCTACCACATGGCTTGAAATGAGATTCACCATCAATAATTCAACATCTTTATTACTGTCTGTCAACACCATAGAATCCTTTTGTTGCAAAACGACATTGTCTATTTTTTTTACTTTTGTGGGAGAGCCCGATAATCCTAAGTGCGTTGTATCGGCATTGATGGTTTCTACATTCCACTCTTCCAATTCGAGATATGGACGCTGATTGTACAATTCAGTATAATCTCTTACTTCTTCTTGAAGTTCAGTGGCCGTTCTGGCATGTTTAAAGGTCATCATCCGGCTAGCATTTCTGGCTCGGCATTCGGGAGCCGAACTATGAACGGTAATGAGCACGGGGGTTTTGCATTCAACGGTTTCGACTCCTCTTTCAAGACGACGCTTAATAACAATGGTTGAAGCATTCACCGAAACTACTTCTTCAGCATACGTGATTTGAGGCCAATTCAATTTTTCGGCCACTTGTGGACCTACTTGAGCGGTATCCCCGTCAATCGCTTGACGACCCGCAATTACGATATCTGGATTTACTTTCTTCACGGCCATCGAAATAGCGTATGAAGTTGCCAAAGTATCCGAACCGGCAAATTTTCTATCCGTAATTAAATATCCACTATCGGCTCCTCTGTAAATCGATTCTCTGATGATTTCAGCAGCACGTGAAGGTCCCATAGTCAATACAATAACTTCTGTACCAGGCACTTTATCTTTAATCGTTAATGCCATTTCGAGCGCATTTAAATCTTCGGGATTAAAAATAGCAGGCAAGGCACCTCTGTTTACTGTACCGTCAGCCTTCATAGCATCTTTCCCTACATTTCTTGTATCGGGAACTTGCTTTGCTAACACAACAATTTTTAAACTCATAAATAAATAATATTGATTGCTTTTAGTTCGTAATGAACCGCAAATATACATTATTTTTTCAATACAAATCGACAATAAAACAAGCCAAACACCTAATATCTCGCTCTTAAAAAGAACTAAGTTCAAGATTTTGTTTGAAAGTCGCTTATAACAAGCAATTTATATTTTATAATTAGTATAAAAATAACACTTATCTCTTTGTGAACTGATTAACAGACATATAGTTGTATATATCAGAGCCACAAAATTTTTAATTATAAATATTGAATCTCCGTTAAAATTTCATGAAAGAATTAAACTTGTTTCAAAATACATGGGCTGTTTAGTAGGTTTTGGTCATTGAATCAGATACCACAATAATAAAATCTGCCTTGTTTAAATACTTCTCGTCGAGCTTAGAGATATCCTCTTGGCGGCTTACCGAAATGCTTACTATTTTCAAGTTTTTGTTTTCTTCTTTTAAATACCAAATAATTCCCTCATAATCGTCAGAATGATAGGCTCCATGGTAATGAACAAAGAGTTTTCCCTTTTCAAAGTTTTTCAATATAAAGTGAGCCATTGTAGCATCTTTTATAGCTTGAGCTTTTGGAAAATTCTCCATATTTCGACTTTTCATTCCCGCTCCAGTCGAGCTGTTCATCATTTCGAGCATCTTTTTGTAGGACGTTAATTCGGGATTGTATTTTGGCGGAAGAGGTGTCATCCATTGTTTGGCTTGGTCGGATATATTAGCCAGAGCTTCAAAACCATCACTATTTACCATAGCAGCATAGCGACGGGGAATATTGGTAGCAATAAAAGGCAATTTATTTTCTTTTGCAAATTCAACCAATGCTCGGTAATCGGTTTTATAATTACTCCACAAACGAGCATCATCTATAAAATTTCGTTCTTTTATTTTTCCTTGCAGATATTCATCCAAAATTGTTTGATTGTCGGCTTCAAACATTTCTGCACCTAATATCAAAGTTCTGCCTGATTTTTTGTGTAAATCTGCCGTTAGCTCGTATTGAAGCCAATGCACTATGGCGTCATCGTGAAGCTCACCAAACATTATTACATCTTGTTTTACTGCCGAATTGTATAAATCTTCATAAGAAGATAGTTTTCCCCCTTTTTCGAATATTTTATACGCTAGTTTTTGAGCATTTACTGACAAGCTCGTAATAATGATAATTAATGTTAGAATATTTTTCATAAAATATATTTTTCAGGGTCGTCTATTTAATTTTAAAAAACAAACAAGATTGCTTTTTTTTTGTTCATAAGAGTTTATCACTGATCTAATTGATTTTCTAAATCTAATGCAAAGTAACAAAAAATCAAGAATCTTAAAACATATACTCATCAATCAAGGCCATACATACTTTTAATCAAACTTAGATGAAAAAAGAGATAAAAAGTGTAAGTTTGTAAACAATAAAAATAAAAAACAATTTCAAAATGAGAGAGATAAAGTACAAAGCGGATTACATCATCGAAGCCGGTTGGGAAATATGCAATAAAATTGGCGGTATTCATACTGTTATGGCAGGAAAAGCAAGCCATATGGTAAATAAATTCAATGACAATTACATACTTATTGGACCAGATGTTTGGAAGGAGACACACAACAACCCTGAATTTATTGAAAATAAAAATGTTTATAAAAAATGGCAGGAATATGCTGATAAAAAAGGGATAAAATTTAGAATTGGAAATTGGAATGTTCCTGGAAATCCAATTGTTATTTTAGTTGATTTTTCGCAATATATTATCATTAAGGATCAAATTCTAACCGAATATTGGGAGGATTATAAACTCGATTCTATTAGCGGCGAATGGGATTATATTGAGCCTGCTCTTTTTGGATACGCCGCCGCCAAGGTCATTGAAAGTTTTTATGAATATCACATCTCTGCACAAGATAAAATTGTAGCTCATTTTAATGAATGGAGTTCGGGAACAGGTGTTTTATATCTGAAAAAATATCTACCTCAGGTAGCCACTGTTTTTACGGCACATGGCAATGTTTTGGCCAAGGAGCTAGCCAATGACAATAAACATATTGCTTTTTCAAAAGAGGTGGTGAATGCAGATATGCTAAGCTATCATTACAATATCCGTTCAAAATACTCACTTGAAAGAACGGCTGTTCGCAATGTAGATACTTTTACAACAGTAAGCGAAATTTGCAATATGGAAGCCTGCGTTTTATATGATAAAAAAAATGGTATTGTTACCCCGAATGGATTCGATCCTGAGTTAACTCAAGTCACTGACAACTTTAATGAAGTTCGAATCAAAAGCCGTAAGCAGTTGATAAACACTGCTGAAGCAATTACCAAACAAAAAATTGATGACAAT
>JAQUGA010000222.1 GCA_028684405.1 Bacteroidales bacterium
GCATTATGACGGTCGTCTACTTTATCAATTTAAACATCACAAAAAACGTTGAAATTGTTACGGAGAAATCGCATGCTATTTTGGTGCAAATCGAACAGCAGTTCAATCATTTGTCAGATATCAACCAAACCAATGTTGTTCTGCTTAACGAGCAGATTCAACGCCTTTCGGGACAGTTTTTTACGGATATCAATCTGTACGATCGTCATGGATATTTGATTGCTTCATCCCGTCCTCAAATGTTTCAACAAGGCTTGGTTTCGTATCGAATTAATACGGAAGCATTCCGAGAATTAAAGAACAATAAAAAAACCAATTTCTTGCACGATGAAAATATAGGAAAACAAAAATATTTATCGTCCTATATGCCCTTTCGCAACAACAAGGGAGTTACTTTGGCATATATCAATTTACCATATTTTGCAAAACAAGAGGATTTAAACAGTGAAATTTCTTCCTTTTTAATTGCTTTTCTGAGTGTTTATGTTTTACTTACTTTAATTGCCATCGCCATTACCATCTTTTTTGCTCAATACATTACGCGACCGCTGAGTTTGATGCGAGAGAAAATCCGAAATATTAAACTTAGAGGAAGAAACGAAAAGATTTTCTGGAAATCGAAAGATGAAATTGGATTGTTGATTGAAGAGTACAATCGCATGGTGGAAGAGTTAGACCGCAGTGCAGAACTTTTAGCTAGTTCGGAGCGGGATTATGCATGGCGTGAAATGGCGCAACAAGTGGCTCACGAAATTAAAAATCCACTGACCCCCATGAAGTTGAGCATTCAATATTTGCAGAGAGCGTGGGACAACAAAGAACCAGATTGGGACGAAAGATTGAAGCGCTTTTCGCAAACTTTGGTCGAACAAATTGATGCATTGTCAAATATCGCCACAGCCTTCTCTGATTTTGCAAAAATGCCCAAAGGAGATTCGGGAATGGAGCATTTAGACGACAACATAAAATCGGTTATTTCACTCTTTGAAGAAACGAACACGAACATCGATTTTATATTTGATGAATCCATAGAATATCACATAAATGCAGATAAAACACAGTTAATCAGAGTTTTAAATAATTTGATTAAAAATGCTACACAAGCTGTTCGAGATGTGGAAAATGGAAAAATCATTGTGCGATTAAGCGAACAAGAGAATCATTTTTTATTGGAGGTAAACGACAATGGAATTGGAATTTCGGATGATTTAAAACACAAAATATTTTCGCCTAATTTTACAACCAAAACAGGTGGTATGGGTTTGGGATTAGCAATGGTGAAAAACATTGTTGATACAATGAACAGTGAAATTTGGTTTGAATCCACAGAAGGAGAAGGAACCAGCTTTTTTATTCGTTTCCAAAAGCTAAATGAAGAGAAGACAAAATAGAAAGATTTTCTTTCCACTTTGTTAACCTCCTTTTTTGTATTTTTGTGCTTTGATACGAAATATTAATCTTTTTGAAATAAAGTTTTTATATGAATGCTAATGAGATTCGCAAAGTATTTTTAGATTTTTTTGCTTCTAAACAACATCAAATAGTGCCATCGGCACCCATGGTTATTAAAAATGATCCCACTTTAATGTTTACCAATGCTGGAATGAACCAGTTTAAAGATATTTTTTTGGGAAACAGTCCTGTTGTGAATCCTCGGATAGCCAACTCTCAAAAATGTTTACGAGTTTCGGGAAAACATAACGATTTGGAAGAGGTTGGAAAAGACACCTATCATCATACCATGTTCGAAATGCTTGGAAACTGGTCATTTGGCGATTATTTTAAAAAAGAAGCCATTGCTTGGGCTTGGGAGTTGTTGCACGATGTTTATGGCATTGAAGAAGATAGAATGTACATCACTGTTTTTGGTGGAGATGAAAAAGATGCAATGGACGCTGATAATGAGGCATTTGGATATTGGAAAGAAATTGTGAGCGAAGACCATATATTATACGGCTCTAAAAAAGATAATTTCTGGGAAATGGGCGAATCGGGTCCTTGTGGTCCTTGTTCAGAAATTCATGTGGACATTCGTTCCAAAGAAGAGAGAGCCAAAATTTCGGGGAAAGAGCTTGTAAATGAAGATCATCCACAAGTGATTGAAATTTGGAATCTTGTTTTTATTCAATACAATCGTTTGGCTTCCGGAGAACTTGTTCCACTGAAAAACAAACATGTGGACACAGGCATGGGTTTCGAGCGTTTATGCATGGTTTTGCAGAAAAAACAATCCAATTACGACACCGATGTTTTCCAACCGATGATTCAGAATGTTTGCCAAATGGCAAAAATTGAATATGGTAAAAATGAATTGCAAGATATAGCAGTCAGAGTTATTTCGGATCACATTAGAGCCATTAGTTTTGCCATTTGCGATGGACAATTGCCATCCAATACAGGAGCAGGTTATGTTATTCGTCGTATTTTGCGACGAGCCGTTCGCTATGGGTTTACGTTTCTGAATTTTAATGAGCCTTTTATGACTCATTTGGTGCCTATTTTGGTCAAACAAATGGGATCGCATTTCCCCGAACTCAAACATCAGAAAGACTTGATTGTCAAAGTGGTTCAAGAAGAAGAAAATGCTTTTTTAAAAACTTTAGCCATTGGAATTCAAAAGTTTGAAAATTATTTGAAAGCAAATCCAAGTTCTAAAAAGGTAGATGGGAAATTCGCGTTCGAACTTTTTGATACTTTTGGTTTTCCCATTGATTTAACACAATTAATGGCCTCGGAAAAGGATTTTGTTGTTGATATGGAAGGATTTTCCAAGGGTTTGGAAGAGCAAAAAAATCGTTCACGCCAAGCAGCCAGTGTAGAAACTTCCGACTGGGTAGAATTGATTCAAACTACGGAAGAGCCTCTTTTTGTAGGATACGAAAGTTTGCAAAGCGAAGCCAAATTGGTCAAATATCGGAAACTAAAAACCAAAGAAAAAACCTTGTATCAATTGGTCTTTAATCAGTCGCCATTCTATGCTGAATCGGGTGGGCAAGTTGGAGATAAAGGAACGGCAAAAGGATTGCAAACTGGTTCTGTGATCAATATTTTTGATACCAAAAAAGAGAATAATTTAAGCATTCATCTGAGTGATAAATTGCCCGAAAATTTAAATGAAATTTTTCTTTTATCTGTTGATTCTAACAAACGCAAACTGATTCAAAACAATCATACGGCAACCCATTTATTGCATTCGGCATTGAAAACGGTTTTGGGATCGCATGTAGAGCAAAAAGGATCTTTAGTAAATTCGGATCGTTTGCGTTTTGATTTTGCACATTTTTCAAAAATGACCGACGAAGAGATTGCAAAAGTAGAAGCTTTGGTAAATCAAAAAATCACTCAAAATATTGCCCTTGACGAACATCGTGACATTCCTCTTGACAAAGCCATGGAAATGGGAGCAGTAGCTTTATTTGGCGAAAAATATGGAGATAAAGTGAGAGTTATACGTTTTGATCCAGAGTTTTCAGCAGAACTGTGTGGGGGAACCCATGTGCAAGCAACGGGACAAATTGGTTTGTTTAAAATTGTTTCTGAAGGTGCTATTGCTGCAGGTATTCGCCGAATTGAAGCCATTACTTCCGAAGCGGCACTGAAGTTTTATAATCAAAAACTAGAGACTTTAAAAGAATTGGAAAATCTGTTGAAGAACCCAAAAGATATTTCTAAATCAATTTCAAGCCTTTTGGAAGAGCATTCAAAAATGCAAAAAGACTTGGAAAAATTTCATCAGGAAAAAGCCGCTCAAGTGGGCGAAAAACTTTTAGAAAAGGCAAAAGTGGTAAACGGATTGAATTTTATCGCCACACGCATCGACATGAATGCTGGAGATATTAAAAACCTCGCATTTTCATTAAAAACAAAAATCGACAATTTAGTTTTGGTCATTTCTTCGCTTTATGAAGAGAAACCTTCCATTAGCGTGATGATTTCGGATAATTTAGTGGACGAACGGAAATTAGATGCAGCCGTGATGGTACGTGAATTGGCCAAAGATATTAATGGCGGCGGCGGCGGACAAAAGTTTTTTGCCACAGCAGGCGGAAAAAACCCAGAAGGACTGAATGCCGTTTTAGAAAAAGCAAAAACGATGGTAGAGAGTTTTTAAACACAGCGAATAAAAAAGATTTAAACATCAAAATTTACACAAAAGCCACAATTACAAATTGTGGCTTTTGTGTAAATGAAC
>JAQUGA010000027.1 GCA_028684405.1 Bacteroidales bacterium
ACTTATTTTTCTCGACTTATTATCACTCTGTTCGTGTGTAAATTAAGAAACCGCCGTATACCGAACGGTACGTACGGTGGTGTGAGAGGACAGTGAGCGAACTAATCGCTCACTTCCTACTCGATTCTAAGCCATTTGTTTTTAAATCATTAATAATGCCATGTGGTAAAAAATATGTTATATTTTATTGCCGATTTGTATTTAGTTAATTTTGTTGTTAATCTGTGTTTTATTTTTGAAAATTTGCAGTTTAAACTTATCTTTGCAACAAAAACAAAAACAAGCAAATTATGAAACCTTCACATATTGAGCATATTGGCATTGCTGTTAAGAACCTCGACGATTCAATTCTCTTTTATGAGAACGTATTAGGATTAAAGTGTTATGCTGTTGAAGAAGTCCTTGATCAAAAAGTAAAAACAGCTTTTTTCATGGTTGGTCAAACCAAAATTGAATTGCTTCAAAGTACTGAGCCTGATGGCCCCATTGGTAAGTTTATTGAGAAAAAAGGCGAAGGAATTCATCACATTGCTTATGCCGTTGAGGGAGTTGCAGAAAAACTTGCAGCACTGGAGCAAAAAGGAGTTCAACTTATTGATAAAACACCTCGAAAAGGAGCCGAAGGCTTGAAAATAGGTTTCCTTCATCCAAAATCTACAGGTGGAGTTTTGATAGAACTTTGCGAAGATCCAAATAAGAAATAATAGATATAAAAATAACATAAAACATTTTCATTATGACAATGCAGGAAAAAGTTAAGCATTTGTTGGACTTACGTTCACAAGCACGTCTTGGTGGTGGACAAAAACGTATTGATAAACAGCATGCCCTAGGTAAACTTACAGCTCGCGAACGCATTATTGCACTTTTAGACGAAGGTAGCTTTGAAGAATTTGACATGTTTGTAACACATAGATGTACAAATTTTGGTTTAGAAAATAATACCCCATTATCCGATGGTGTCGTTACTGGTTATGGAACTATCGATGGACGTTTGGTTTATGTTTTTTCTCAAGACTTTACGGTTTTTGGCGGTTCTCTTTCTGAGACATTTGCTGCTAAAATTTGCAAAATCATGGATCAAGCAATGAAAGTTGGAGCTCCCGTTATTGGTATCAACGATTCGGGTGGTGCCAGAATTCAAGAAGGTGTGAATAGTTTAGCTGGTTACACCGAAATTTTTCAAAGAAATATTTTAGCTTCAGGTGTGATTCCTCAAATTTCAGCAATTTTTGGACCATGCGCTGGGGGGGCTGTTTACTCTCCCGCATTGACCGATTTCATTATGATGTCTAAAGGTACCAGCTACATGTTCCTAACGGGACCAAAGGTAGTAAAAACGGTAACCAATGAAGATGTGACTACCGAAGAGTTGGGTGGTGCAAGTGTGCATGCTACTAAATCTGGTGTAGCTCACTTTGTTGCAGAAACAGAAGAAGAAGGTTTGATGATGTTGCGTAAGCTTATCAGCTATTTGCCTTCAAACAACATGGAAGAACCTCCCATTCTCCCAACCAATGATTCAATAAATCGCTTGGAAGATCATTTGAATTCAATTATACCAGAAAATCCAAATAAACCTTACGACGTTAAGGATGTCATTATGTCAATTGTTGATGATAATGAGTTTTTGGAAGTTCAAGGAACATATGCTCCAAATATCGTTATTGGTTTTGCTCGTTTTGATGGCATGCCAGTTGGTCTTGTTGCAAATCAACCAAAATATTTAGCCGGTGTTTTAGATATTAATGCATCTCGTAAAGCAGCTCGTTTCGTTCGTTTTTGTGATGCTTTTAATATCCCTATCGTTTCTTTGGTAGACGTTCCTGGATTCTTACCTGGAACGGCTCAAGAATATGGCGGAATTATCCTTCATGGTGCTAAATTATTATATGCATATGGAGAAGCAACGGTTCCAAAAGTTACGGTGGTGCTTCGCAAAGCATACGGTGGTGCTTATTGTGTAATGGGTTCAAAACATCTAAGAGGGGACATTAATTATGCGTGGCCTACTGCCGAAATTGCCGTAATGGGTGCAAAAGGTGCCGTAGAAGTACTCATGAATAAAGAAATTGCTCAAATTGAAGGTGCTGAAGCAAAAGCGGAATTCTTAAATGAAAAAGAAAATGAATATCGCGATAAATTTGCAAATCCTTTTATTGCTGCCAAATATGGTTATATTGACGATATAATCGAGCCCAGAAATACTCGTTTCAGAGTGATTAGAGCTTTGCAATCTCTTCGCAATAAGCGTCTAGAAAACCCTGCAAAGAAACATGATAACCTACCATTATAAAATGTATAGATTTATGAAAAATATTAAATTTTTATGGGTTGTTCTATTTGCATTCCTAATCCAGTTTACAGCGATTTCTCAAGGAACACTGTCTTTGAAAATCAACGAAGTAATGGTAAACAACGACTCTACCCTTGTGGATAGCTATGGAAACAGAAGTGGTTGGATTGAAATTTTCAACCCAAACTACTACTCTGCAAATCTTGAAGGAATGTACCTTACCAATGATACAACAAATAAAACGAAGTATTCAATAACTAAAAATGATCCCTCAACAGCTATTCCCTCACGTGGTTTTTATGTTTTCTTTGCCGATAACAAACCCTACAGAGGAACTCAACACTTGAATTTTACCTTGTTTGAAAGCGACTATGTTGCTCTTTATGATGCAGATGGTAAAAATTTAATCGACATTCTTGATCTTCCCGCTGAGATAAAACAGTTGCGAGACAAAACCTATGGACGAATAGTGGATGGTGGAGAGGAGTGTGGCGTACTAAGTCGATATACTCCAAATAATCCCAATGATTGGGTTGTTAGAAGTTCTAAATCACAAGAAATTGCTAAAATTGACCCCACCGGAGTGGGAATGATTATTATTTCGATGGCCGTGGTTTTCCTCTGTTTAGTTTTAATCTTTATTTTACTAAAAGTATTTCAACTTATTAGTATATACGGTCTGTCTTTTAAAATGTTTTCAAAAAAGACTACAGGCTCGAAGGAGCCAGTAGCAACCGGAGATACATTAGAGAGCCCTTCAAAAACCAGAGGTGAAACCAGTGGTGAAGTAATTGCTGCCATTGGAATGGCTTTGTATTATTATGCAAATCAGTTCCACGATGAAGAAAGTGAAGTCATCACTATCGATCACACGAGACGTTCCTATTCTCCTTGGGGCAACAAACACTTAGTAATGAAAAAATCAACTTTAAAACCAAGAAACTAGTTGTTATGAAACAATTTAAATTCAAAATAAACGGCAATGAGTACGAAGTAGAAGTGCAAAATATCGAAGATAGCATTGCCACCGTAGAAGTAAACGGATCCATTTACAATGTTGCAATAGATCAAGAGATTGTTCAACGTAAAACTCCCAGAATCGTTCAAGCTAAACCGGTACCTACTACTGATGTTACTCCTGCAACAGCCAGAACTTCCAGTCCGAGTGCTCCCAAAGGAGGTGGAACCATCAAATCACCGCTCCCCGGAGAAATACTAGAGATTTATGTGAAGGTTGGTGATGTTGTCAAGTTAGGTCAAAAACTCCTTATGTTGGAAGCTATGAAAATGGAAAATAACATTGATTCTGATAAGGAAGGAACAATTTCCGAAATCAAAGTTAATCGTGGCGATAGTGTAATGGAGGGTGATGTATTAATTGTAATTGAATAATTCTGAAAAAAATGGAAAGATTAGGTAATTTCTTTATAAACGGTATTGAACAGTTCTACTCATATTCTTCTTTCGCGCAATTTGAAATTGGAAACATTTTGATGATTATCATCGCTTTGATTTTCATTTATCTTGCGATTGTTAAAGAGTATGAGCCTTTGCTGTTAATACCTATTGGGTTTGGGATTATAGTTGGGAACGTTCCCTTCTATCCTGGATTGAAAATTGGTGTATACGAAACCGGATCGGTAATGAACTATCTCTATTTTGGGGTCATACAGGGTGTTTATCCGCCTCTTGTTTTTCTCGGAATTGGAGCGATTACTGACTTTTCGGCTCTTTTATCCAACCCTAAATTAATTTTAATTGGAGCCGCCGCTCAACTAGGTATTTTTATTGCATACTCTGCAGCCTTATACATTGGGTTTACTCCCATGGAAGCTGGTGCAATTGGTATTATTGGTGGGGCTGATGGTCCAACGGCTATCTTTATTGCATCCAAACTTGCTCCAGATTTAATGGGGGCTATTGCAATTTCTGCATACTCATATATGGCCTTGGTTCCAGTAATTCAACCGCCTATAATGAGGCTTCTTACCACCAAAAAAGAACGCTTAATTCGTATGAAACCATCCAGAGCTGTTGCAAAACGCGAAAAAGTACTTTTCCCAATTATCGGCTTGATGCTAACCACTTTTATTGTTCCGAGCGGCATGCCTCTTTTAGGTATGTTGTTTTTTGGAAATCTATTAAAAGAAAGTGGTGTTACTAAACGTCTAGCAGTAACTGCTGGCGGCCCTTTGATTGACATCGTTACGATTTTGTTAGGTCTTACTGTTGGAGCCTCAACTCAAGCAAATACATTCTTAACTTCCAAATCAATTATGATTTTTGGACTTGGTGCTGCATCATTCGTAGTTGCTACCATTGGTGGTGTTGGGTTTGTAAAAATTATGAATCTGTTCCTAAAGGATGGCAGTAAAATAAACCCATTAATTGGGAATTCAGGAGTTTCGGCTGTACCAGATGCAGCCCGCGTTTCTCAGGTAATTGGTCAGGAATACGATAGAACAAATCACTTACTTATGCACGCTATGGGACCTAACGTCGCTGGTGTAATTGGTAGTGCTGTTGCTGGAGGTGTTCTTTTGAGCTTCCTTTACTAGAAAATAATAATAATAATAGTAATATAAAGAGACCATCATTTGCTTGATGGTCTCTTTTGTATTTTGGATATAATGGTTATGTTGTCCCTTCAAATTATCTGATACGATACTGTCCAAAAAAGTGTGTAAAGCTCAAAAAATTACGATTTTTGTAGTACAAACAATAAAAATTGAAACTATGAACTTTACACAAGCACAAATTACGGAAATTTTAGATGAAATTGCAAATGGAAAAAATGCCCATATTGAATCGCCGATTAATGTAGTGAAGAATCTGTTATTTTAAAGGAAATATTTATTTACAAAAATGAACCATCGGTATTTTATCCAAGAAAAATTATTTTGTCCGTTTTCAGCTGTCTTCCGTTTTAAGTATGTTTAGTTGGAGATAACATAGATTGCTAATCCTTCTAACAAAATATTGACATAATCATTTTTCAGCGCCTCTTATGCCTAATTACCTACAGTTTTCCATTCTTGACGAAACAATTATATTGTTTCCCAAGTTCTTTAAGGAGCTAGAAATGGATGAAAATTAGAAGTGGATTGTTTGTTATGGCACGTTTAAACGCTCGGGGAATAATATTCCTTGCAAATGATCGTATTCGTGTTGGAAGCAAACGGCAGTAAAGTTAGAACTGCTGGTTCCTTCCAATATGTTTTTCTCTTTTACACCATCTTGCGTGTAGTATTCCACAAATATACTGGAATGTCTTCTCGTAGCGGTAGGACCTGTATAATTGGGAATTGATAAACATCCATCATAAGGAAATGTAATCATTCTAACCGAGTAAAAAAGAATTTCAGGATTGATGATAAATTGGAATGGTTTGTTTTCTAAATCAAAACGTTTACACCAAAAAATGGCTCTGCTAATTCCTACTTGTGGTCCTGCTATGCCAACACCATTGCCTTCAATCATTGTTTTATTCATGCGTTCGCGAAGACGAATTAAAACAGGATCATTTGCATCGGGTTTAATAGCAATTGCTTTTTGAACCAAAAACAAGGAGTCTTCTTCGTTTGATGTTATAAGAATTCTCATGGGTTCATCAGCTTCTCCCGACATAATCAGGTCTATTTCTGCTTGAGTCCATGGTTGATATTGATTTACAATGGGTATTGAATCTGGTTGTGGTTCCGTGGTCTCTTTTTTGCAAGCAGAAAATCCAATTGTAAAAAAAAGAAGCATTAAAAGGCTAAAATTTAAGAATGTGTGTTTTTTCATGATTTTCTAGTTTGGTTATTTATTCTGTCTGAGAAAATGAATTAATTTTTGGCTTGCAAGGGCTCTGTGACTCATTTTGTTTTTTTCTTCGAGACTTAATTCTGCGAATGTTTTGGAATATCCGTCTGGTAAAAAAATAGGGTCGTAGCCAAATCCTTCTTTGCCCTTTTTTTCAGTCGTAATAACGCCATTTACAACTCCTTCAAAGAAGTAGTTTTCCCCTTTGTAAATAAGCGCAATAACTGTTTTGAAACATGCTTTTCGGTTCGTTTTTCCGTGAAGGTTTTCGAGTACCTTGTTCATGTTGTCTTCAAAACTCCTTCCATTGCCAGCATATCGAGCCGAATAAACCCCTGGCTGGCCATTTAGAGATTCTATTTCAAGTCCCGTATCATCCGCAAAACAATCTTTTCCATATTTCTGGTAGATGAAATTTGCTTTTTGTAATGCATTTTCAACAAGAGTTTCTCCTGTTTCGGGAATCTCTTCCAGATAATTTAAATCAAACAAAGATAGGATATCAAAATGTCCATTTATGGCTTGTTGGATTTCTTCTAGTTTGTGTTTGTTTTGGGTAGCAAAAACAAGCTCTTTCATATTATTCAACAAGTTTTCCTGATTGTGTAAATTCTAACTCATCATCAATGCTTGTTCTTTTATCCAAAATTTCGACTCTATAATAGGTTTTTTTATCGTTTTTCTTTACTAACCATGCTTTTGTAATTTCTGTTCTTTTACCATGATTTTTTTTGATATACTCCTTAATGGATGAAGGAACATTGTCGGGATTTACTTGAGAAGAAGTTGAAATCCATGTGCCATCTGGTGAAAACAATGCTTTTTGCTTGCCTTTTCGGTCATCATAAGTCGCTTCATAGCCATCATTGGTCTCTTCCCAATTAACAGCTGTTATCTTTGGATATTTTGCAACAAAAGCTGTTTTTACTACTTCAGGAACATTTACCTCGTCGATTTGGGGCACTTCAGATGTTTCCGAATGAGCCAAAATCTCTTTTCCTTGGTCGTCTTCTGAGCGTAGAAAAACGCCAAATTTATCAAAGAAAAGTTCAACAAAAGGCTGATTTATACCATCTTTCTGAACTTTTATTTGATAGGCATTTCCCAAATCCTCATCTTCAATAAAATATGCGTTTTTTGTTCGAAAATCAGAATAGTTATCTTTGATATAGCTGAGAATTGGACTTGGTAATTCGCGAATACTGATCTCGGTGTTTCGAGTTTTTCGAGCTCCATCAATCAGACTCTCCTTCTCTTTTTCAAATTTTTCGGCAAATTTTATATCTGTGGCAGTTCGTATTTGTTCTTCTGGCTTTACAACATCTTCGGGAAGATGAGTTTTGAAAATTCTACCGCTTTTATCGAAAATGAGCAATGTTTCTAATTTGCTTTTAGAATGTTTTTTTTGAATTATTCGAGTTTCGTATCCATTGTTTTTGTCTGCTCTTACAATCTTTTCAGCATACACATATTTATAACCTCTGTAATGTTCATTTAAAAATTTATTTACGGCTCCAAACATGCTTTTTTCAGGCATTTCCGAACGTGTCTCAATCCATGTTCCGTCTTCGTGGATGAGTCCACTGGTTTTTAATTCTCTATGCAGACATTCAACAGTATAGGTTGTGTCGCCTTCTTTGTATTTCCAAACAGGATTTATTGCTCCTCTAAATCTTTTAGAGAATGTTTTTGCAACAGGAACAGGAACCAAACTTTCGTTGATGATGAAGTCGGGAGCTTTTTCTTCTTCTTTTGATTTTTTCTCTTTTTTGCCCGCATCTGGATTTTTAGCAACTCGTTCTCTTTTCTCAACTTCTTTTTCTGTAGCTGTTTCTTGTATTGTAAATCCTTCAGGATCGTCTCGTTTTATTAAATCGCCAACAGTTGAAAATTTTAATTTTGATGGTAATCCAGCTCCAATTCCAGTTCTTTTTACTTCAAGGTAATAGTGAGTACGGTCTGTTGAAGTAATAGCTAAGCTACATTCAGAAATGATAAAGTTAGGATAATTGTCTTTTACGTATTTTGTAATTTTTACAGGAAGCTCTCTGGGCGATGTCTCAAATTTTGTCAATTCCCACTCTCCATCTGCTTTGATAAAAACCCTGCCACGCATTCCGTCCTCTGTGATAATTGCTACAAAGAGTTTTTCTTCAATAGACCATTCTCTGATTTTTGCCATGGGATGCTCACGCAAAAGTGTTTGTTGGACAACTTCTGGTACGTCACTTTTTTTTATTTTCTGTGAAAAAAGATGTATTGGTGTGCATAATGAGATAAAAATTATGCTCAAAATGATCACTTTTAGACGTGTGTTTTGTTTTTTTTGTGCCATAATTAATTATGTTTGTTTTACCAAGGTTTTAAAATTTGAGTTGCTTTTCTGTCAGGTCCATAAGATAGGACGCTGATAGGCAATCGGGTTTCGTTTTCGATTAATTCCATGTAATTCTTAAGTTCTTTTGGAACGTGATTTGATTTAATTTCCGAATTCCAGCCTTTAATCTTAAGGTATTGTGCTTCAATAGGTTCGTTCAAATCAAAAGGGGTTTCGTCGGTTAAAATATTGTTTACTTTGTATTTGTTGCATACTAAAATTTCGTCAAAATCATTTAGTACATCCGCTTTCATCATAATCAAATCGGTAACTCCATTTAGCATGCTCGAATATTTTAGCAAAGGCAAGTCGAGCCATCCACAGCGTCTGGAACGACCTGTTGTGGAACCAAATTCATTTCCAATGGTTTGCATTTTCGTTCCTGTTTTGTCAAACAATTCAGTTGGGAAAGGTCCCGAACCAACGCGCGTGCAATATGCTTTAAAGATGCCAAACACTTTGTCGATTTTTGAAGGGGCAATTCCCAATCCAGAGCAAACTCCAGCCGTAGTAGTATTGGAAGAGGTGACAAATGGATATGATCCGAAATCAATGTCGAGCAAAGCACCTTGTGCGCCTTCGGCTAAAATGTTTTTGCCGTTATTTAGAGCGTGATTTAAGTAATATTCAGTGTTTTCAAAGCGAAAGTTTTTCAATTCGTTCACAGCATTAAACCAATTAGCCTCGTACTCGTCAAAATTCATTCCGTCGAATTTAACATCTTTATAATCAATCAAATAGCTGTTGGCAATTCTCATATGTGCTTCTTTCAGCTGCTGATAGCGTTGAGCAAAATCAGGATTGAAAATATCACCGATACGAAGTCCGATTCGTGCGACCTTGTCGGTATATGTAGGTCCAATTCCTTTTAATGTTGAACCAATTTTTTGATCTCTTTTATGAGATTCATATATAAAATCAAGAAGCTTGTGAGAGGGAATGATGAGGTGTGCCTTTTTCGAGATAATGAGCGATGAGCGAACATCGGCTTCTGTTCCCAACGATTTTATTTCCTTGTTTACTAAAATATGGGGGTCGATAATCACTCCATTGCCAATGACATTTGTTGCACCTTCGCGAAAAATCCCGGAGGGAATGGTGTTTAATATGAATTTTTTATTGTTAAATTCGAGGGTATGACCAGCATTAGGGCCTCCTTGAAAACGGGCGACAATATCATAATCAGGTGTTAGCACATCAACTATTTTGCCTTTTCCTTCATCTCCCCATTGCAGTCCAAGTAAAACATCTACTTTCATGAGTTATATTATTAGATTTATTCTTTTTTATCCGCTTTCTTTTTTCCATAAAAAGTGAGCGAATGGTGTGTAATATCGACGTTAAATTCTTTTTCAATAGAATCTTGAATAAGTTGAATGCGTGGATCGCAAAATTCAAAAATCTCATTGGTATCTGTGCAAATTAAATGGTCATGTTGTTTAAAATTGAATGACTTTTCATATTGTGCATAGTTTTTGTCAAACATATGTTTCTTGACCAAGCCACTTTCCAAAAAAAGTTCGATTGAATTATAAAGTGTCGCTCTGGAAACCAAATATTTATTGTTTTTCATGCGAATGTATAAAGATTCTATATCGAAATGCTCTTCTGTTGAAAAGATTTCTTTCAAAATCATAAACCTTTCGGGGGTTTTACGATGTCCGTTGATTTCGAGATATTGGGTGAAATATTTCTTTACATCTTCAAAATCAATATTTTCAAATTCGTTCATTGCTTAATTATGGATTGATTGTCGGCTTAAATTTACGATATTTTTTTTATTTATCATTAGTTTAAATAAGATTAATTTTGTTAAAAAGTGCTATTGTGCTTTGTATGAGTTGATTCTGTTTACTTTATCAATCCCTTTAATTTTTTTAAGTTTTGATATTAAGTCATTTAAACTATCTAAATTCTGAACATAAACCATTACAAGTCCTTCAAATACTCCTTCACTACTTTCAAAATTCATCGAACGCATATTTAAATTTAATTGTCCAGAGATGATGTCAATAATTTCTTTTATCAGTCCTTTTCGGTCCAGTCCTTTTATTTTTAGTCCGGTAAGGATGGATACGCCTTCTTGGCTTCTCCATTTTGCTTTTACAATCCGATTTCCGTATTGCGACATCATTCCAATGGCTACATCGCAATTGGTGCGGTGGATTTGAATGTTATTTTTGTCTCTGATAAAACCAACAACCTGATCGCCATGAATTGGGTTACAACATTTTGAAATATTGTATTTGATTTGATCGATATCTTCGTCAAGAACCAACGATTCTGGATTGTTTTTCAATTGTGTTGTTAAAACCTCGTCGATGGTTTTGTTAGAAGAGCGTTTTATAAATGGGCGAAGTGTGATGTAATCAATAAAACTAGGTTTCCCTTGTCTGTTGTCCAGAACTTTTTTTAGTTGACTAACGCTGATTTCATCATTGTTGAGTCGGAATAAAAAATCATTAATGGATCGACATCCAATTTTTTGAGCTGTTTGCACTGCTAAATCATCGGAGTAAATTTGATTAATATCATTCAGTATCTTTGCAAATCGAACTTTTCCTTCTTCCACTTGTATTTTACGATCAAGTCTAAGAGCATCTTTTATTTTTTCTCGTGCTCGGGATGTCATGACCATGTTTAGCCATTCGGGCTTCGGTTTTTGTATTTTGGAAGTGATAATTTCAACTTGCTCACCGCTGTTCAAAACCTGACTCATGGGGGCTAAATTGTAATTCACTTTGCCGCCTATGCACGTATTTCCCAAATCGCTGTGAATATTGTATGCAAAATCAAGGATGGTAGCACCTGCTGGCAAAGTTTTCATATCTCCTTTGGGAGTAAATACAAATATCTCTTCCGAGAAAAGATTGAGTTTAACATCGCTAACAAAATCAAGCGCACTACTATCTTTGTTTTTTAGAATTTCACGAATTTTCGACAACCATTCGTCCAAACCTGCTTCATAGTTAGTTTCGCTTTCGTTTTCATTTTCGTGTTTGTATTTCCAATGTGCAGCGTATCCTTTTTCTGCAATTTCATTCATTCTTCGCGAACGTATTTGAATTTCTACCCATTTTCCTGTATGACTCATTACTGTAGTGTGTAAAGACTCATATCCGTTTGCTTTGGGTATCGAAATCCAGTCTCGCAATCGATCCGGATTAGGACGATATAGCGAAGTAACAATGGTGTAAACTTTCCAACATTCGGCTTTCTCTTTTTCTAAAGGAGTGTCGATGATTATTCGAATGGCAGAGATGTCGAAAACCTCTTCAAATGGAACGCCTTTGGTTTTCATTTTTTGCCAAATGGAATATATTGACTTAATTCGACTCACTATTTCAAATTCAATGTTGTTGTCCTTAAGAATTTTTTTTATTGGCAGGGTGAAATTATTGATAAAACGTTCGCGTTCGTCTTTTGTATTTTTGATTAAGCTGGCGATGTTTTCATAGATATCCGGCTCAATATACTTTAGTGCTAAATCTTCTAATTCGCTTTTGATGGCATACAAGCCCAATCGGTGAGCCAGGGGGGCATAAAGGAAGGATGTTTCGGAAGCGATTTTTAGTTGTTTTTCCTGTGGCATTGCCTCCAGTGTTCTCATGTTGTGCAAACGGTCTGCCAGTTTTATGAGAATAACCCGAACGTCGTCCGACAAGGTAAGAAGGATTTTTTTGAAATTTTCGGCTTGCATCGACGGCGTTTGCATATCCATCACGCCATCTATTTTGGTTAGTCCATCAATTATTTTGGCAACTTTGGATCCAAAAAGATCCTCCATGTCTTGCAAGCTATATTCAGTATCTTCTACCAAATCGTGAAGCAAAGCACAAATTACGGATGTCGCCCCCAAACCTATGTCTGCGGCCACTATTCGAGCCACTTCAATGGGATGATAAACATAGGGCTCTCCGGTTTTGCGACGCATGTCTTTGTGACCGCTCACGGCAAGATTGAAGGCTTTTCTGATTTGACGTTTCTGTTCGAGGGTAGCTTTGTTTCTTAATAGCGTCATCAATTTCCGATAACGCTTTAATATTTCTTTTCGTTCTTTTTCAATATCAATCTGATAAGTACCCATATGTGTCGAAATCTGTTTTGTAAAATGAATACAAACTTACGGTTTTTTTTGTTTGCAACAGCAGTAGCAGGAGGTATGTGAATATTTTTTTATACGCTCTTTTTGGTTGAAAATAGAAACTTAAAATAATTCTATTTTTACTGGCACTCTTTAAGTCTGATTTCCAAATTGGTTTTTCCCAATTCGTATGCTCTAAAAAAATCTTCACATTTTTCGTCCAAACGATTTAATACATTGTATGTTAATCCTCTATTATGGTATGCATCAGCATAGTTTGGGTTTAAGTCAATGGCTTTGGTGTAACTCTCAATAGCTGACTCGTAATCGCGTTTGCTAAAAAGTACGGCACCTCGATAAAAATGTGATTCGGGGTGATTGGGTTTTAGTGCAATGCATTCATCAAAATGCTTTAATGCTAAGTCAAGATTGGAGGCATCTAATGCTATCAAGCCTTTTTGATAATGTTCTTTAAACAATTTCTCTTTGTTTTGACAGGCTGTTGTAAATAATAAACTTAACACAACTAGAGAAAAGAGCGTACGTTTCATAGAAATAATTTTTTATAAATACAAAAATAGCAGTTTTGGCAAAAGTCAACGTTAGCTTAAGATACATTAACAGAAAAAGCATTTTGCCTATGGCTGAAAAATCAAATTGATGATTTTTTCTAAACCCACAGCGTCTGCATTTGAAAAAGATTTTTTGGAGCGACTGTCAACGTCTAAAACGCCAATTATTTCTCCGGATTTATTTTTAATGGGAACCACAATTTCGCTTTCAGAGCGACCGTCACAGGCGATGTGTCCTTCAAATTGGTCAACATCGTCTACAATAATTGTCTTTTGCTGATTTATGGCTGCCCAACAAACCCCAGTGTTTTTTTTTAGAACCAAGCATGCCAATGAGCCTTGATAATTGCCAATTGTCAATTCGCCATCCCTTAAAAAGTAAAATCCAGTCCAAAAGAAATAATCCATTTTGTTGTGAAGCAAAGCAATCGCCGTTGCCATATGTGCTTCTTGAGAATCGGTTTTTACAAACAATTCTATTAATTGTTCATATATTCGATTGTATCTTCCAGTTTTGAGTGTTTCTGTCATGACTTGGTTGTTTTTAAAACGGTCTTGCAATTTATTAAATAAAACTACAAGACCGTTATTTTCTTAGAATCTATTTTCAGAAATAATTCTTATAAATGTTCAAATTCAACTGTGAAATGTCTCATAATAGGAGCTTCACGTGTAATTTTCAAGCCCCGTGTGATGGAATTTCTGCGGTCGAAAACGTTTTTCAAACCTGCTGCAATTACATCCATATGATTGTTGGTGTACACTCTACGAGGAATTGCCAAACGTAATAATTCCAATTTCGGGTAGCGGTTTTCGCGGGTAATGGGATCGCGATCGGCTAAAACAGCACCAATTTCAACACCACGGATTCCAGCCTCAATATACAATTCAATGCCCAAGGTTTGTGCTCTGAACTCTTCTTTCGGAACATTTGGCAGTACTTTGTTGGCATCTACAAAAATAGCATGACCACCCGCAGGAGTTTGGAAAGGTATTCCGTATTCTGTGAGTTTTTTTCCTAAATATTCAACTTGTTTAATGCGAGTTTCCAAATAGTCAAACTCGGTTCCTTCGTCCAAACCAACGGCCAATGCATTCATATCGCGCCCC
The DNA here is from genome assembly GCA_028684405.1 of Bacteroidales bacterium. Taxonomy (GTDB): domain Bacteria; phylum Bacteroidota; class Bacteroidia; order Bacteroidales; family WCHB1-69; genus JAQUGA01. The sequence continues at coordinate 14,244 of JAQUGA010000027.1, forward strand.
GACATACCACCATATGTAATATATCCTTCAAACATAATGTTGAAAACCGATGTTTGACGCCAGATTTCTTCGCTGTTCATGGCAATAAAACCGCCCATGTTAACAATCGCATCTTTTTTAGCACTCATTGTCATCATGTCGGCATACGAGAACATCTCTTTTACAATTTCTTTGATGGTTTTATTTTCGTAGCCTTTTTCGCGGATTTTAATAAAATATGCATTTTCGGCAAAACGAGCTGAGTCAAAAACGACTGGTTTATTGTATTTGTCTGCAATTTTGCGAACCTGGCGAATACATTCCATGGAAACAGGTTGTCCACCAGCCGTATTGTTCGTTACCGTTACAATAATAAAAGGAACTTTTTCGTGGTGTTCTGCCATTACTTTTTCCAATTTCACGGGGTCTACGTTTCCTTTAAAAGGGTGAAATAACTCAGTTTTACTTGCTTCGTCAATAGTGCAGTCGATAGCGTGGGCTTTGCGATGCTCAATGTGACCTTTGGTTGTGTCAAAATGAGAGTTTCCGGGAATATAATCGCCCTCTTTTATTAAAACAGAGAATAAAACGTTTTCGGCAGCACGACCTTGATGTGTGGGCATAAAATACTCAAAGCCAAGAATTTCTTTAATGGCACATTTCATTTTATCGTATGATGTTGCTCCTGCGTAACTTTCGTCACCCAGCATCATTTCTGCCCATTGGCGGTCGCTCATAGCACCTGTGCCAGAGTCGGTTAATAGGTCAATAAATACCTGTTTGCTTTTTAAATTGAACAAATTGTATTTTGCCTCTTTTATCCATTGTTGACGTTCTTCGCGGGAGCTTCTATAAATTGGCTCAACCATTTTTATTTTATAGGATTCTGCAAATGGAATTTCCATAATTTTATTTTTTATATGAATCAATGAGTAGCTTTGTTTTCTCTGTGATTCAGAATTATTAATTTTTTTGATCTTTGAATTGCAAAATATCTCCTTAAGTATGAAGATGTTTTATCTAAAAATTGAATTTTTAGATGATTCCTAAAATATAGATTTAGGAAATAATAATTTATGCAAAAGCATCGCGGTCTTTGATATTTCGGAAGATTTTCGCTTTGTATGTCTTAATCCCAAACATAATAAATAAATTTTAACGTCTCAAAGATACGTTAATTATCGAAAATAAAAGCCGTTTTAGGAAAATATAACAAAGGCTTTCAAAATTATTCCGAAAAAAGACAATGTCAAAACTTTGCTAGTTAAGCCCCAATTCTTAAAACTCAAACGTTTATCAAACGAAATGTTTTTTTTATTTTTCAATCCATCGATTTTCCTTTTTTAGCAATTCGATAAGTTTGTAGACAGCTTCTTTGCTTTCAATGTTTTTTTCGATCACATTTTGCCCTTTAAATAGCCATACTTTGTCTTTTCCAGCTCCAACCAAGCCGTAGTCGGCATCTGCCATTTCGCCTGGTCCATTTACAACACAGCCCATTACCCCAATTTTTAAACCTTTAATGTGAGATATGGCTTGTTTTACTTCCGCTAATAAATATTCAATATTATATTGCGTTCTGCCACAAGAAGGACACGAAATAATTTCGGCTTTGGTGTGCCGAATGCCGCACGCTTGAAGGATATTGCTCGCCAATTCGTCGCTAATAGATTGATTAAAAGAGGTATGGTTAATTTTAAAACCGTCACAAATGCCTTCGATAAGCAAGTTTCCAAACAGGATAGAGGCATGAAAAGTATAATCATCCAAAGTCTCTTCATTGAATGTTTTTTCAAGGATTAATGGGTTTTTATTTTGTTCTTTTTTTGCAAAATTCAATAGCGGAATTAAGTTTCCGTTTTGTGTCAGATTGCAATATGCAACAGTTCTGTTTTCTGAACTATTTTTCGTAAAATTACTGCTTTCTGCTTCAAAACATCCATCCCATTCGTTTTGAGGAGTGGGAGTGATGATAGAAACTGGATTTTCGCCTCCATATTTTCCAATTGCTATTGTTTTTCTGCGGATGTAATGATGTTTATTTGAGAAGGGTAAGGCTTTGCAGTTTTCATTTTGCAAAATTTGTTGAACTTTTTCCAGAATGCTTTTCGCCACCGGAATTTCTTTTTCGGGAGCCTCTGTCAGCGATACGCGAATGGTGCTTCCAATGCCATTCAAAAGCAAAGTGCCAATGCCTGTGGCTGATTTTATTCGACCATCTTCGCCGGCTCCAGCTTCGGTAACTCCCAAATGCAGCGGATACGCCATCTCCTCCTGCAACATCATCTCTACAAATTGTCGTGTAGAATAAATCATGGTTTTCACATCGCTGGATTTCAAGGACATGACTAAATTTGTAAAGTTTTGTTTCTGAAAAATCCGAGCAAATTCAATGGCAGACATCGCCATGCCATGTACTGTATTTCCATATCGATTGATAATTCTGTCCGACAAAGAGCCATGGTTAACACCAATTCTAACAGCGGTATTGTGTTTTTTGCAAATTTCAATGAGTGGGAAAATTCGATCGGCAATGCGATTTAATTCTTGCTGATATTCCAAATCGGTATTAAACTTCTTGTTTGATTGTTTTTTGTCGACGTAGTTTCCTGGATTAATGCGTACTTTCTCGATAAAAGAGGCTGCTTCTTCAGCCACTTTTGGATTAAAATGCACATCGGCTGCCAAAGGTGTTTGGTAGCCAAGAGAGCGAATTTTTTCTTGAATCTTTTTCAGTGCTTCCACCTCAGCCATCCCCGGAGTTGTAATGCGAACCAGTTCGCAACCGGCTTCAATCAGTCGGATGCTTTGTTCAACGGTGGCCGTGACATCCAATGTATTGGTGTTGGTCATCGATTGTATGCGAATGGGGTTTAAACCACCCATTTTTAATTGCCCAATGTTAACTTCCTTCGATTGAAATTTCATGCTTTGATTTTTTACGGCTTTGCAAGATGATTATACAATTATGCTTTGAAACTAGTTTTTTTTACAAATGTAAAATATTTTTATTATTAAATCACCAATTCATATTTCGTTTTTCTTTTCCAAACTCCACGAAAAAATGCGACCACTTTCGCAATCGCATTTTTTTAGTTTGATGTAAAATCAATTCCAAAATGGTGTGATTATCCCGATTTAGAGTTTCTAATCTATCGACTTGTCGATTATCAAGAAACTCTTTATCGGGACAATTCCAAAATGGTGTGATTAAAAGTACAACTCAGATTCAGCAACTTTTGAGTCATTGATGTTTCAATTCCAAAATGGTGTGATTATCCCGATTTAGAGTTTCTAATCTATCGACTTGTCGATTATCAAGAAACTCTTTATCGGGACAATTCCAAAATGGTGTGATTATCCCGATTTAGAGTTTCTAATCTATCGACTTGTCGATTATCAAGAAACTCTTTATCGGGACAATTCCAAAATGGTGTGATTA
>JAQUGA010000223.1 GCA_028684405.1 Bacteroidales bacterium
CAATGATGATTTTTAATAGCAAAAAACAAATTAGAAAAATTTTCCAATCCATGCAAATAGGGATTATGATCAAAAATCACAAAGGGTTCGGCATACATCTTCTGTTTTCTACAGCCAAGCTTTAAAGCTATATCCTTAATTGCGTCATACTCGGGCATTCCCTGAAAACGAGTAATAAAATTCAACGACTCTTGAATTAATTCGATTTCATTTTCACGCAAAGAGGTTGTATTTATTGAAAAATCAGGATCGACATAGCGATAATATACACTTCTATTCTTTCTTGTTTTTGCCAAATCTACACTCCATCCTTCCGCACTCTTCATAAAGCTAATGTCCGAGTAAATTTGCTTGCGGCTAATTCCACGATAATTGGGGTCAATTTCTCCCATCACTTCATCAATGGCTTCAATCAACTTTTCAACAGAATAATCTCGCATTGTGTTTCTAAAGCAAGTATCTAAGATTTGATACCGAATTAAAGCATTTTTATTGACTGGCATATAAAACAAGATTAATCAAACAATTGCATCTACAAACATACAATGAAACTTTAATATATCTTCAAGAATTTAATATTAAGTTCAAAATTAATTGTCTCTCAAAAAATATTTCTTTAATAAAAAACTGTTTTATAAATTCTCTATTCACTGAGTGAGAAATTCATTTTCTGTTAAAATAAAGTTTTATCCCATCTCTCGTATTTCATCTTTGAATTTTAGATCGATTGTTTGAGTTGAAATAGACACTTTTTTGAACACTATCGCTTTAATTTTGCTTAATGCTCGAGTTGATTGCAAAAAAGCAGCTTAAAAAAGGCCTAACATTTAATTAAACATTGGGGATTTATAACTGCTTGACATAAAACTGGTTACAGGTCGTATAAGAATTAACCGTTAGGTAACGGATAATATTTGAAACAACTTCAGCACGCTTTTTCTTAAAATAGAATTACGAATATATTGTTCAAAAAACCTGCTTGCGTATAATTATAATAAAATTAATGTAAGCTAATAAAAACAATGCAATTTTAAAATTGTACTTTAATATTACAATGTAGATTTAAAGTATACACTTAAAAATCCCAAGAAAAAAAACGCCAACTTCCACGCAAGAGTATCGAAGAGGTTGGCATTTTTTCAAACAAGACTATCCAACCAACTTCACTACCACTAATTTCAAATCTTCCTCAAAAGGGTTGCTCCATGAGCGTTCTTCATCAGGATGAATTTCTGCAATTTCGCCAGATTTAAGATGATAGGTTTGATTTCCAATTTGCAATTTTCCTTCCCCTTCAACGACATAAAAGACTACTTGAATAGGATTGTAATGCATGGGAATGGATTCATTTTGTTTCATTGTAATTTCAACCAATTCAATCTTTTCATTTTTGAAACATAGAAACCCCAAAGGATTATCGAGCACTTTTATGCGTTTATCGGTATTTGAAATGGCATACATGATTTATTCTTTCACCATGGTTAAAAGCATTTTAAACGGCTCCAAAGCATTCACAGCATGTGGAATATTGGCAGGCATTATAATGGTGTCTCCAGTTGATAAATGATTGGATTTCCCACCAATAATGACTTCCGCTTTACCTTCTAAAACTTGAATTATGGCATCAAAAGGTGCAGTATGTTCGCTAAGCGACTGTCCTTTGTCGAAGGCGAAAAGAGATAAATTACCAGACGGTTTTTTAATCATAATTCTACTCACAATTGAACCTGGTTGGTAGGATACCATTTGGTCTAATTGAACAATTTCTGATTTTGGAAATTCAGTTGTACTCATATCTAATATTTTTTATAAATTTTTATCACGAATGGTCTCTTTCAAAATGAATTCTATCTCGTCAACACAGCCACCACAAACAGTTCCTGCTGATGTTTTAGACTGAATATCTTCCAAAGTACGACACCCATCTTTTACTATTGCATCTTCAATGGCGCTACGATAAATCTCGTTGCAAACACATACTAATTGATCTTTTTTTTCCATATCTATATATTTATTTATTTTATAATTATGTGAGCCGCAAGAGTAACGACTCAGGTTGAAAATTGTTTAATTGTATTCACAAAAATCTGTGTTTTGTAATTCAATCAACTCATTATTATTAATAAGAAACGCCAATTTCAATGTATAAATCACAAAGAAATTGACGTTTTCTTAAATCACTGTTTTTACTTAGCCAACCATCAATTTAATATCCTCGTCAACTTCTGTAATTCCAGCAATACCGAAGTTTTCAACCAATACTTTGGCTACATTTGGAGAAAGGAATCCTGGCAAAGTAGGTCCTAAATGGATGTTTTTCACACCTAGATACAACAGAGCCAATAGAACAATAACTGCTTTTTGCTCGTACCAAGCAATGTTATAAGCAATTGGAAGTTCGTTGATGTCGTTCAATTCGAAAACTTCTTTTAATTTAAGAGCAATCACTGCCAAAGAGTATGAATCGTTGCATTGCCCTGCATCAAGAACTCTTGGGATTCCACCGATATCACCCAAAGGAAGTTTATTGTAGCGATATTTTGCACAACCCGCCGTTAGAATAATGGTATCATTGGGTAGTTTTTGAGCAAATTCAGTATAATAATTACGATCTTTCATACGACCGTCGCAACCAGCCATTACAATAAATTTGCGGATGGCACCTGACTTAACCGCGGCAACCACTTTGTCTGCCAATGCAATAACTTGATTGTGAGCGAATCCACCAACGATTTCCCCGGTTTCAATTTCAATTGGAGATTTACATCTTTTTGCATGCTCTATCACTTGAGAGAAATCTTTTGCTTTCCCATCAACTCTATCAGCAATGTGTGGGAAGCCTGTAAAACCAGAAGCACCTGTCGTATAGATACGGTCGCCATAAGTAGCAGATGAGCGAGGAGGAACGATGCAGTTTGTAGTAAACAAAACGGGTCCGTTGAAGGTTTCAAAATCTTCAACTTGGTGCCACCATGAGCTACCGTAGTTACCAACCAGGTTTGGATATTTTTTAAATTCAGGATAATAATGCGTAGGAAGCATTTCGCTGTGCGTATAAACGTCAACGCCAGTTCCTTGCGTTTGAATTAACAACTCTTCCATGTCTTTTAAGTCGTGACCAGAAACCAAAATTGCAGGATTGTTTCGAACTCCTAAATTAACTTTGGTCATTTCAGGATTTCCGTATGCTTGAGTATTGGCTTTGTCCAATAATGCCATTACAGAAACGCCGTTTTTCCCACATTCTAAAACAAGGCTTACCAATTCGTCAACCGAAAGATTATCATTGGTAGTAGAAGCCAAACCGCGGTGCATAAATTCGAAAACAGAAGCATCTGTTTCGCCTAAATTATAAGCATGTTCAGCATAAGCAGCCATTCCTTTTAAGCCATAAACAACGAGTTCACGCAATGAGCGAACATCTTCATTTTCGGTAGCTAAAACGCCAACTGTTTTTGCTTTTGCTTCAAACTCGCTTTCGTCAGCGGTCCAAAAAGCACCTTCAAAAGTCACATCGTCAATTTTAACACCGGCAGCTTGTAATTTTGTTTTTAACTCGTCACGCAAAACAAAAGCCTCTTTAATTTTTGCAACAAAACGAAGATTGTCAAAATTCGCATTTGTAATGGTCATAAACAAACCATCGAATACAAATTTATCTACTTTGTCAATTTTGATTCCAGCTTTATTAGCACGTTCGCCATAAATTGAAATACCTCTTAACACAAACATTAGTAAATCTTGCAAGTTTGCTGTATCTGGTGCTTTTCCACATACTCCGCGAACGGTACAACCACTTCCTTTGGCTGTTTCTTGACATTGATAGCAAAACATTTGATTTTCCATAATTTTAATTTTTAATTATTTGTTATTGTAATATTTATTTTTGATTCTGTATTATTTTTTTGGAGGTATTATTTAGACCCATTCGTCTGACAATATATCGCCTTTAATTCCAATTACCACCAAGCGAACCGGAACTTTGCGAGTGCATTGAGATTTTGCCAAATTTATCAACTGCAACATACCACCGCAACAAGGAACTTCCATAATAGCAAGGGTAATGGTATTTAGGCGGGCATCATCAATCATCACTTTAAGTTTTTCAACATAAGACTCTTTGTTTGAATCTAATTTTGGACAAGCAATGGCAAGCGCTTTTCCTT
>JAQUGA010000224.1 GCA_028684405.1 Bacteroidales bacterium
ACACGACGCTCTTCCGATCTAGTCCTGTTGCTGTAAGATTACGTTTTCTTTTCGTAGATTTTTTTGTCAAAATGTGACTTTTAAACGCATGTTTGCGCTTGATTTTTCCTGTTCCGGTAATGGTAAAGCGTTTTTTTGCTCCCGGATTTGTTTTTACTTTAGGCATAATGCTCTGAATTTTACGTGTTTGAAAAGTTTACTTTTTAGGTTTTTTAGGTGATATAAACATTGTCATTCTTTTTCCTTCTAATCGGGGGAGTTGTTCTACTTTTCCCCATTCTTCTACTTCGGTTGCTAATTTTAAAAGTAGGATTTCGCCTTTTTCTTTAAAAAGAATCGTTCGTCCTTTAAAAAACACGAAAGCTTTTATTTTAGCACCTTCTTGCAAAAATTTCATGGCATGATTTTTCTTGAATTCGTAATCATGCTCATCGGTATTGGGACCAAAACGAATCTCTTTAATGACAACTTTCGCTGTTTTGGCCTTTTGATCTTTGAGCTTTTTCTTCTGCTCATATAAAAATTTTTGATAATCAACAAGTCTGCATACGGGGGGTTCTGCATTTTGTGCAATTTCTACCAAATCAAGTCCCATTTGCTCTGCTAAACGTATAGCATCATTTGTACTTATGACTCCTGGATCATCGATGTTATCGCCAACTAATCTAACTTTTGGCGAATTAATTTTAGCATTAATTCGATGGGCTGGTTCTGGTTCCGGGCGTCCTCTGTAGCTTCTGGGTGTGTGTCTTAATGCGATGGCTGTTTCCTCCTATAATTAGTTTGATAATTCTTTATTTACTTCTTCTTGAATAAAAGATATAAAATCATTAATAGACATTGTTCCAATGTCTCCTTCTCCTTGTTTTCGAATCGAAATAGTGTCGGTTTCCAACTCTTTCTCACCTACTATTAATAAGAATGGGGTTCTTTTCAATTCATTATCACGTATCTTACGACCAATCTTTTCATTTCTGTCGTCTAAAACGGTGCGAATATCGGAATTATTTAGCAAATCTAAAACTTTTTTTCCATATTCGTTATATTTTTCGCTAATTGGCATTATTACAGCTTGATCTGGTGTTAGCCACAGTGGGAATTTTCCACCGGTGTTTTCTATTAATACTGCAATAAAACGCTCCATTGATCCAAAGGGAGCTCTATGTATCATTATTGGTCTGTGGCGTTTGTCGTCATTTCCAATGTACTCTAATTCAAATCGTTCCGGAAGGTTGTAGTCAACTTGTATTGTTCCTAGTTGCCACTTACGTCCAATGGCATCGCGCACCATGAAATCGAGTTTCGGTCCATAAAATGCAGCCTCGCCATATTCTATGACGTATTTTAGCCCCTTTTCATTTGCAGCTTCAATAATAGCACTTTCTGCCTTGTCCCAATTTTCATCGGATCCAATATATTTCTCAGTATTTTCTTTATCACGTAATGATACTTGTGCCGTGAAATCGTCAAAACTTAAAGTTTTGAAAATGTAAAAAATAATATCAATTACTTTAATAAACTCTTCTTTCAATTGATCGGGTCGACAGAAAATATGCGCATCGTCTTGTGTAAATCCTCGAACTCGAGTTAATCCGTGTAGTTCGCCACTTTGCTCATATCGGTAAACGGTTCCAAATTCGGCTAATCGAATGGGTAAATCTTTATACGATTTTGGACTTACTTTGTATATTTCACAGTGGTGAGGGCAGTTCATGGGTTTTAATAAAAACTCTTCACCTTCAGCAGGAGTGGTTATTGGTCGGAATGAATCGGCTCCGTATTTTGCGTAATGGCCGCTAGTTACATATAGATTTTTTGATCCAATATGTGGTGTGATAATCATTTGATAGCCATATTTTTTTTGTATCTTCTTTAAGAAGTTTTCTAATCTTTCTCGAAGTGCTGCTCCTTTAGGCAACCATAAGGGCAATCCTTGTCCTACTGCTTGTGAGAAAGCGAAAAGTTCTAATTCTTTTCCTATTTTACGGTGGTCTCGTTTTTTTGCCTCTTCCAACAGAACTAGATATTCATCCAATAGTTTTTTCTTCGGAAATGTAATGGCATAGACACGGGTTAGTTGTTTTCTTTTTTCATCGCCGCGCCAGTATGCACCAGCAACGGATGTTATTTTAACTGCTTTAATTGGAGCGGTGTTTGGCAAATGAGGACCACGACATAAATCGGTGAATGTGCCTTGTTTATAAAACGTAATAGTTCCATCTTCAAGTTCAGAAATCAGTTCTGTCTTGTAGTTCTCATTCTTTTTTTCGAAAAATTCGAGTGCCTCTGCTTTTGTTTTTTCCTCTCTAATATAATCGCTTTTTGTTGAGGCTAATTCAAGCATTTTCTTCTCAATAACAGCAAAATCACCATCGGTAATTACTTTTCCTTCGGGTAATTCCACGTCATAATAAAATCCTTGTTCAATGGTTGGTCCAATGCCAAACTTAGTACCTGGATATAATTCCTGAAGTGCTTCTGCTAAAAGGTGTGCCGATGAATGCCAAAAAGCGTGTTTCCCTTCCTCGTCGTCCCACTTGTGTAATTTAATTTTAGAATCGGTCGTGATTTTACGTGTCAAATCCCATATTTCTTTATCTACGGATATTGACATCACTTCTTGGGCTAATCTTTGACTTATACTTTGTGCAATCTCCATTCCGGTGATTCCGTCAGGATATTCACGAACGCTGTTATCGGGAAGAGTTATTTGTATCATAGTTTTTATTGTTTATCGTAATGCTTCAATTTTTTCAACAATTTCTTGTGTTGTATTTATTAAATTGGTGCGCAATTTTACGAAATATTTCCGTCCGTTTTGTTCTGCTTTATCCAATCTTTTAAAATCATTGATTTTTTGTATTGTTGTTGCATGCAAAGTAGTAATGTCCTCTGCTACTTGAGACAATTCGTCTGTTGTTGCTTTGGGATTGGTCATTTCTGCAATATAACATCCGAATAATAATTCTGATGTTACATAAGATAATTCTTTTTTTAATCGTTGTATCGATGCCATGTTTTTATGTTTATGATTCCTCGTTGAAGAATAGTTTATAATAATTCATTTGTTTTGTACTGTCAAAACCGCGTTCAATAAAATCCGGATTTCCATGTACATATACGTGAAAATTTCGATCTAATTTTATGGCGGGCCTAAAATATTTCTTGCCTTTTGAAACGGCTGGTTTTGACATGGAAAAATTATCGGCAAATTCTACGCCGTAATTTTCAGTAAATTGTTTTTTGTAATCTTCAAACGCCTCAATTGCTTCGTCGTTGCCGATTACTTTTTTTGAAAATTCATCGTTGTCAAATCGTTCGCTATTCTTAAAATAATCTTGACTTCGCTGTAAGAAAGCAATTTGTTCTGCCTTTTCAACGCTATTTTTATCTGTTAGAACCTCATTACCAAATTGTTTGCACACTTGCATAACTTGTTCGGTTTGATAATAATTATCACTGATTTGTAGTAAGCTCAAAAAGTCAGTTCGCCAATATTGTGCTTCTTGACCTTTATTTACTTTATCGACAATGGTTATTTTATATCCCTTTTCTCCGTGAATATTAAAAATTAAACAGCCTTTATCTAATTTTCGAATACTGACTCCCTCGTCGTATTCTGCCATTATCTGCTGATCATTTTGAAATACTTTTAAAAAAATATCTTTGTTCTCGCTTTTAAATATTCCCAAACAATCGCATTCTTGTCCATCAATACTGCAATTTTTAAATAGTCCGATGTATAGTTCTCCTGTTTTTATATTTGGATGTTGCGAAGTGTTATGCAACCATTTTGCTATATTGTCTGAGTCCTGTTTGAAATTTGAAGGGTTTTCAAAAATCGAACTGGTATATTGATTCATAATATGATTTTCTGGATTATCCTCAATATCGAATTGATAGAATGCTCCCGGTTTAAACGATGATAAAAAATAGGAGAGGAGCACTTGCTTTAAATCGGGGTCGTGGATTACTAGTTCACTTTCCGATAATAGTAAGGAGGTTGGATCAAAACTGCTTCCAACTTGATGGATTATAAAGCGATCTAGGGTAACGTTACCAAATTCAAACATATTCAATTTTTTTCGGAGTGCAAATTTACAAAAATATTTGTAAGAAATTACTTTCTGATCCTGTAAAATT
>JAQUGA010000225.1 GCA_028684405.1 Bacteroidales bacterium
TTTTAGAGAAATCATATTGTTGCGAAGCAGTAGGTTTTTCGTGGTGGGTTTATAAAGATGTTTTTTGGGGCAGCGAACAAAATTGGTTTGGATTGATTGACTATCAGGGAAATGCGAAACCAGCAAGTACTATTTTAAAAAAAGGCATCACCGAGATTGCGTGCAACGATTGTATTCAAGCTGATGATTTACACTATTTTCGTTTAGAAAATTGTACTTATACCGTTACTGGAAGCGTTGAAGATGAATTTGGCATACCTCTTACAAATGCCGTAATTTATGGTTGGGACCAAAAATGGGAACAACATGTTTATACATTTTCAGACCATTGGGGAAAATTCAAACTCTGTTCCGCCAATGAAATCACCTATGTAAAAGTCTCAGCCTTAAGCAAAAGCACAATTCATAAAATTGTTAGTTTGGATCAAGAAAAAACAAAAGATATTGGACGACTAGAACTTAAACCATACAATGAAAAAAGATATCGCAAAAAGATTAAACGATTTCGGTGAAAAAAGAGAACCGTTTTTGTTTGTTATCGACTATAAAGCAAACGACATTCTATTTTTTTCACTACCGGCAACAGAATCGGATGTAATGTTCAAATTTCCGACAATGTCGAATGTTTCGGAAGAAAAATTCACAAATACAAGGGATATTCATTTTTCTAAAATCCCGGTATCTTTCGAAACCTATGAAAAGGCATTCCAACTTGTTAAACATCACATTCAAATTGGCGATTGCCATTTATTGAATTTGACAATGCCTTCCAAAATAGAGTGTTCGCTCAGTTTAGAAGAAATTTTTTATGCTAGCAAGGCTAAATATAAGATTCTAATACCCAGATTTTTTACTGTTTTTTCGCCAGAGATATTTGTTCGTATTATCGACAATAAAATTCATTCCTATCCGATGAAAGGAACCATTGATGCGTCGATTGAAAATGCAGAAGAGATAATAATGAACGATCCAAAAGAGATAGACGAACAACATGCCGTGGTCAATTCTGTCCAAAATGAGTTGAATAGAGTTGCAAAAAACGCTAGAGTAGAGCGATTCAGATACATTGATCGCTTGAAAACCAATCAAAAAGAGCTACTTCAAGTGAGTTCCGAAGTTTGTGGCGATTTAGATTCAGACTGGCATGAAAAATTGGGCGATATTTTAATGGAATTGCTTCCTGCAGCTTCCATTTCGGGTACACCAAAATCCAAAACCTTAGAAATAATTGAAAAAGCAGAAATAACAGAAAGAGGCTACTACTGCGGAATTATGGGAATATACGACGGACAATCATTGGATACGGCCGTAATGATTCGATACATTCAAGAAACCGAAAATGGTTTGCAATATCATAGTGGTGGCGGTATTACCATCAATAGCCAAGCCGAAAAAGAGTATCAAGAATTAATTGACAAAGTGTATGTGCCACTTTATTGAAAGCATTCGACTGAAAAATGGCAATATAAAACTGCTTGACTACCACCAAAATAGAGTGAATAAAACGATATTGCATTTTTTTGGAAAAAAAAATTTAATTAATCTCGAAAAAGAACTTGAGAAAGAGAGTCTTCCGCCGGTTGGAGTGTATAAAATTCGAATTCTCTATTCGCAAAAAGTTCATTCTTTGGAAGTTTTGCCATACAATCAGCTAAAGTTTTCAAAATTTCAAATGATACCTGTTCCTGATGGCTTTGATTATTCATTTAAATATTCAGATCGAACTCTTTTTGAAGAACTTACAAAAAAAATAAAGTCAAATACCATTGCTCTATTCACCCAGAACAAAGGTTTGACAGATGGATTATTTGCAAATTTAGTATTCCAAAAAAATGGAATGCTTTTCACACCCGATACGCCCTTATTAAACGGAGTTCAGCGACAATATTTATTAAAAACAAAACAGATTCAAGAAGCTAAAATTTCTGAAGAAAACATCAATTCTTTTGAAAAATTAGGGCTCATTAACGCCATGATTCCGATAGAAAATATCGATTTTATTGAAATTTAAATTCAAGTTTATCTCTATTTTTTGTCCGTATGTTTCAAAATAAACCGTATATTTGTCGAACTTATTGAAAGTTTTTGGGCATTAAAAAGCTCAAATTCAAGGGAATCCGGTGAAAATCCGGGACTATACCCGTAGCTGTAAATTCCTTTCGGAGGTTTTAAAAACCAATGCCACTGTCAATTTTTTGATGGGAAGGCTTTAAAACCCAGGAAAAGTCAGAAGACCTACTTTCAATATTAATTCGTAGCTTTCGGGTAAAAAGCAAAGAATCAAGGTGCTACATACACTGAAATTCATTTTTCCCGCAAGCTTTGGTAAATATTTGAGAAAAATGAAGCAAAATAAATACTTTTGGATACTCTTGTTTGCGGGAATTCTATTTCTGACAAACATAGATTTGTTTTCTCAAAAAACCGATACTTTAATCACTGTTCCAGTAGTTGATATTATTTCAAAAAAACCATTAAAAGAGCGCATCGTACAACGAATAAAAATTGATACGACGCTGATTCAGAATAACTTAAATAATAGTTTGTCAGAATTATTAAGCAATCATACGACATTATTTATAAAAACGTACGGGCAAGGTTCGCTGGCTACAGCTTCTTTCAGAGGAACGGGTGCTTCGCATACTTCCGTAGAGTGGAACGGAATAAACATCAATAATCCGATGCTTGGGCAAGTAGATTTTTCGCAATTGCCCATTATTTTTATTGATCAAGTTGAAATTCTACCCGGAAGCAGCTCGCTTCAGAATAATAGCGGAGCTTTGGGCGGAACGATAAACATCTCTTCATTGCCCAAATTTGACAAAAAACTATACGGCATGGCTGGTTTTTCATACGGTAGTTTCAATACCAAACAAAGTTTCGCACAAATTGGCGGAGGAAATTCAAAATGGCAAAACCGATTGAGATTTTTTCACGAAACCTCGGAAAATAATTTTGAATATTACAACAATGCAAACGGACTTTGGAATTACGAAAAACAGAAAAATGCTTCGTACGAAAAAAAAGGAGTATTGGCAGAAACTCACTATCAAGCAAGCAATAATCTTTTTTCTGCTTCATTCTGGTTTCATGAAAGCAATCGAAATCTTCCTCCAATTATCTCTTTTCAAGGAATGGAAAGAATTGAAGACCAAAAAGATAAAGACATTAGGGCTTCGTTAAAATGGACTTCGTTTTTCAAAAATGGGAATTCAGATTTAAACGCGGGTCTTTCTTTTGGCAATCTAAATTACTATTTAGCACATCAAACTCAATTCGGACTTTATGAAAACCACCGCAGCAGCAGCGAAAGTCAAAGTTATTTTCTAAAATACAAACTAGAATTTAATCTGAAAAAAAACCTTTTCCTTCGCTGGAACTCTAATTTTAACCATGCCAAGGCACACTATATTGACCACAGACAAAATCAAAGTTTTAGTCCGCAGCGAAATACCTTAGGAAGCAGTTTGGCTCTTTTTTATACATTTAAAGAATCTACGTCATTTCACATTCTTGCTCGCAAGGAGATGATAGACAGCGAACTAACTCCATTTATGCCCGCTGCAGGAATAGAGATAAATGATCTGTTTTTCAAGAGACTTAGTTTCAAAACTAATCTTTCTTCAAATTATCACCAACCAAGTCTCAACGATATGTATTGGGAACCTGGCGGAAATCCAAATTTGAAGCCCGAAAAAGCAATTTCGGCAGATGCAGAATTATCATATTCAAACAGGCAGAACAGTCTACTATTTTATCATATATCTTCTACTTTTTATGCATCCTTGGTTGATGATTGGATTGTTTGGCAACCCAGCGAGTTCCGCTACTGGACCGCACAAAACATACAAGAGGTTTTCGCCCGAGGAATCGAAACGAAGGCTGAAATCAAGACA
The DNA here is from genome assembly GCA_028684405.1 of Bacteroidales bacterium. Lineage (GTDB taxonomy): Bacteria > Bacteroidota > Bacteroidia > Bacteroidales > WCHB1-69 > JAQUGA01. The sequence goes on from JAQUGA010000225.1 coordinate 3,897, forward strand.
AATTTTAAAAATTTCAATGTGCTTTTCTTTGCCAATTACTCTTTTACAAAAACAGAAAACATTGAAACCGATATACAGAATGCAAAATCATTGGGTAATCAATTAATTTACATTCCTCAGAACAAATCAAATGTCTTTGTAAATTTTGTTTACAGCGGATATCAACTAAATTACACCTACAATTTTATTGGAAAACGATTCACTTCTGGAAATGAAAGCGATGAACGGCACTTTTT
>JAQUGA010000226.1 GCA_028684405.1 Bacteroidales bacterium
AAGATTTTTTCAAAGGGAAACATATTCTCTTAATTGATGATATTATCACAACCGGTGCGACCATTGAAGCCGCTGCTCAGATGCTGCTAAAAATTGAAGGAGTCAGCGTGAGTGTTGTTGGAATTGCAGCGGCTGGAGTATAAATTGTCGTCCAAAAGAATTTTCGTTTCTTAAAATTCCAAAAGTTTTAAAAACACTCAGAATCTGAGAAACTCATCAAAAATCATTATTTTTGCATTTACAATTATATTAAAGGAGGCTTTTTTGAATTTTAAATTAGAATCTGATTTTTTACCTACCGGCGATCAGCCCGAAGCAATTAAGCAATTAATTGCCGGAATTGAGCGGGGTGACAAATACCAAACTCTTCTAGGAGTTACTGGCTCGGGGAAGACTTTTACCGTGGCCAATGTTATTGCACAATTAAACCGACCTGCTTTAGTGATGAGTCACAACAAAACTTTGGCTGCTCAATTGTATTCGGAATTTAAAAACTTCTTTCCCGAAAATGCAGTAGAATATTTTGTTTCTTATTACGATTATTATCAGCCAGAGGCTTTTATGCCTTCTACAAACACTTATATTGAAAAAGACTTATCCATTAACGAGACTTTGGAAAAAATGCGACTGAGTGCTACTACAGCACTTTTGTCGGGAAGAAAAGATGTTATTATTGTCTCTTCTGTTTCGTGTATTTATGGAATTGGAAATCCTGAAGATTTCAAAAAAAACGTGATTAGTGTACAAGTGGGACAAATGTATCCCCGAAATAAGTTTTTAAAAGATTTAGTCAATAGTCTTTATTCTCGTACTGAAGCCGATTTTAAGCCTGGTAATTTCAGAGTAAAAGGCGATACGGTAGACGTGTATCCGGCATATACCGATTTGGCTTATCGGGTTATTTTTTGGGATGATGAAATTGAAACCATTGAATCATTTCAACCTGCGGATGGATACAAAATTGCAAAAAGTGAAGGATTAAATATTTATCCTGCAAATATATTTGTCACTTCTCAAGATATGGTTGCACAAGCCATTCACGATATTCAAACGGATCTAAAGTTGCAAACAGACTATTTTAAAGAAATTGGCAAACATTTGGAAGCCAAAAGATTAGAAGATAGGGTAGTGTATGATATTGAAATGATTCGAGAATTGGGTTATTGTTCGGGAATTGAAAATTATTCTCGTTATTTTGACGGTCGTTCGCCTGGAACTCGTCCTTTCTGCTTGCTTGATTTTTTTTCAGATGATTATTTAACTGTGGTGGACGAAAGTCATGTTACTCTTTCCCAAATTAAAGCCATGTATGGCGGTGATCGTTCTCGAAAAATCAATTTGGTAGATTATGGATTCCGTTTGCCAGCTGCGCTCGACAATCGTCCGTTGATGTTTGATGAATTTGAAAGTTTGACCCATAAATTTATTTATGTGAGTGCAACACCTTCTGATTATGAGTTAGAAAAATGCAATGGTGTTGTGGTAGAGCAAGTTGTGAGGCCAACGGGTTTGCTCGATCCGGTTATTGAGATTCGTCCTTGCGTAAACCAAGTAGATGATTTATTAGAAGAGATTGAAAAAATAGTGAGTCAAGGTTTTAGGGTCTTGGTCACCACGCTAACTAAGCGACTTGCAGAAGAGATGTCGAAATATTTAATTCGGTTAAACATCAAAACCAAGTACATTCACTCGGATGTTGAAACTTTAGACCGAGTAGAGATTTTGAAAGATTTACGCACGGGTGCCATTGATGTTTTGGTGGGAGTGAACCTTTTGCGAGAAGGACTTGATTTGCCGGAAGTTGCTTTGGTGGCAATTTTAGATGCTGACAAAGAGGGTTTTCTTCGCTCCGAACGTGCTTTGACGCAAACGGCGGGTCGTGCTGCCCGAAATCTTGACGGAAGAGTGATTTTTTATGCGGATAAAATTACGAATTCTATGCAAAAAACGATGGATGAAACCGAAAGACGTAGAGAAAAACAAATTGCATATAACATAAAGCATAATATTACTCCAAGTTCCATCATAAAAAGCATGGATACTCATTTGAGCAGTTATTCTAAGGAAAAAGACACTTCTCCGCGTGCATATTCTACGGAAACAGCCTCTGGTATGGCGGCCGAAGAGAGTACATACAAATTTCACAGCAAACAGGATTTACAAAAAGAGCTAAAAAAACTACAAAAAGAGCTCGATAAAGCTGTAAAAGAGCTTGATTTTTTGAGAGCTGCACAAGTGCGTGACCAAATTAATCATGTTAAAACATTACTTTAAAATTTTCGATGAAAACGATTCAAAAATCGGTCATTTATGCTTTGTTGGCAGTGGCTTGTTGGTCTACCGTGGCAACTGCTTTCAAACTGGCTCTTGCTGGAATGAGTTTTATGATGCTTTTGGTAATTTCATCCTTTGTTGCAGCTTTTTCCTTTTTAGTGGTTTTAATGGCAAAAAAAGAGACCAAAAAACCATTTCAAATTCCACTGAAAAAACTTGGGAAGCCGCTTTTAAAAGGCTTTTTAAATCCCTTTTTGTATTATTTAATTTTATTTAAAGCCTACGATTTGCTTCCAGCTCAAGAAGCTTTAATTCTAAATTACGTTTGGCCTATCATATTGGTGATTTTCTCAGTTCTCTTTTTAGGACAAAAATTATTGCGTCTTGATATCCCTTCAATTTTGATTTGTTTTTTGGGTGTTGTTGTAATTGCCACCCAAGGAAATATTTCCAACTTTCAGATTGACAATGCTTTGGGAATATTTTTGGCCTTGATAAGTTCCTTGATTTGGGCTTTGTACTGGATTTTGAACATGGATAAAAAGGAAGAAGCAAGAGTTCAGTTTTTCCTAGGTTTTTTTATTGGTTTTATCTTTAGCTTTGCTACGCTGCTGTTTTTTCCCGAAAATTGGGAAATTAAGACTACTCAAAGTCTGATAGCTGCCATTTATGTAGGTTTGTTCGAAATGAGTATTCCATTTCTTTTATGGCAACTGGCACTTACAAAAGCCCGTTCGACAGCAGCAGTAAGTCGCTTTATTTTTCTGTCGCCCTTTCTTTCGCTGATGCTTATTTCATTGATTCTTAAGGAAGAAATTTTGCTCAGTTCGTTTATCGGTTTATTGCTAATTATTACTGGAATTACGATTCAAGGCTTTGGAAAAAGAGAAAAAGTCAATTGAAAAACAACCTCTTATATTTCACCTGAAAATACTTTTTTTACAGGTCCGTTTAAAAGAACATTGTGGAAACTTTGATTCTTTTTCTCAAATTGCACTGTGAAGTTTCCGCCTAGAGTTTTGATTGGAATTGTGTTTTCGGACAAATTATAATACTCAGCAGCGGCAATTGCAGAGGCTGTTACGCCAGTTCCGCACGAAAATGTTTCGGCTTCTACGCCTCTTTCGTATGTTCTAACGGAAATAATTCCTTTTTCTGCCGAAACAAAATTTACGTTTGTTCCTTCAGGGGCAAAACGCTCTTGATGCCGCACCATTTTTCCCATGCCTTCTACATCTGCCAAGTCGGTGTTATGAACAAAAATCACGGCATGTGGCGAACCAGTATTCAAAAAATATTCATTGTCATCCAGTTTTTTAAGAATGTCAACATCTTTCATCTCCAAGCTTATTTGCCATGAATCTCCTTCCGAAGAGAGGATTTCTGCTTGATGGATTCCATCCGTGGCTTCAAAAGTAATCTTTTTTTCACACAAACCTAAAAAATTGGCAAATGCAGCAAACGAACGTCCTCCATTTCCACAAAAACTACCTTCTTCACCGTCGGAATTGTAATATTTCATTTTGTAATGAATGTTTTTTTCCAAAGATGGAAGCAACTCTATTAAGCCATCAGCACCTACTCCAAAGCGACGATGACAAAAATCAAAAACCAATTTCCGAGTGAGTTTTATGTTGTTTTTGCGATTGTCAATTAAAATAAAATCGTTGCCTGCTCCGTGAAACTTTTCAAAATGTATCATGGTTTTATTGTTGTTGTTTAACTGATTTTAATTTCAGAAACTCATCGGTCAATTTGAGTAAATATTTTTTATTGTCATCTATTAAATATAGATTTTTATCGCTATAAACGAATTGAGCTTCATTGAATTTAAGGACTCCATAAATTACAAT
>JAQUGA010000227.1 GCA_028684405.1 Bacteroidales bacterium
AAAGGGATTCGTTTTAAAGGAGAAGAACTTAGGAAAAAAGCAGGTAAAACTGCATCTAAATAGTGTTATTAACATTTTTAATTCCATAAAAGGATGGCTATCAAAAATAAAAAAGAATTCAGAAGACTTAGAATTAAGAGAAGAATTCGTAAAGTTGTAAAAGGTACCCCTGAAAATCCAAGATTATCGGTTTTCAGAAGTAATAAACAGATAACTGCACAAATTGTTGATGATTTATCAGGTAAAACTATATGTTCTGCTTCGTCTGCAATTCCTTCAATTTCAACACAAAAACTCACAAAAACAGAAAAAGCAAAACTAGTAGGCTTGCTAATCGCTGAACGTGCAAAAGGTGCAGGAATTGAAAAAATCCGTTTCGATAGAAATGGTTACTTATATCATGGTAGAGTTAAATCTTTAGCCGAAGGTGCTAGAGAAGGTGGTTTAAATTTCTAATCAGTAATTATGCTAAAAGCGAACGTAAAAAGAGTAAGATCAAGCGATATCGAATATAAAGATCGTTTAGTAAGTATCCAACGTGTAACTAAGGTTACCAAAGGTGGTAGAACATTCAGTTTTTCTGCAATCGTTGTGGTTGGAAACGAAAATGGAGTTGTAGGTTACGGGCTTGGAAAAGCCAAGGAAGTTACTTCTGCCATCGCCAAAGGTGTCGATGACGCCAAAAAAAATCTAGTTAAAATTCCGGTTATTAACGGAACTTTACCTCACGCCCAAGAAGGAAAATATAGCGGTGCTAGAGTATTGATAAAACCCGCTTCTCCAGGTACTGGAGTAATTGCTGGTGGCTCTATGCGTGCTGTTCTTGAAAGTCTAGGTGTGAAAGACGTATTAGCCAAATCAAAAGGCTCCTCAAATCCTCATAGTGTTGTTAAAGCAACCATTGATGCTTTGTTGAAATTACGCGATCCATACACAGTTGCTCAAGCTCGTGGTATTGAACTAGATAAAGTTTTTAACGGATAAATTTAATTAAATTTGGAGAAGTAGCAGATTTGTTGTAGATTTGCACGCTTTTTAACAAAACTAATAGAGCAATGAAAAAACTAAAAATAACTCAGGTAAAGAGTAAAATCGATAGACCTGAAAGACAAAAAAGAACCCTTCAAGCTCTTGGGCTTAGGAAAATGAATCAAAGTGTTGAACACAATGCAACTCCTCAAATTATAGGAATGATTGGAAAAGTGAATCACTTAGTAGTTGTTGAAGAGTTATAAACAAACGATTAAAACGAACTAGCAATATGAATTTAAGCAATTTAAAACCCGCAGAAGGTTCTACAAAAACAAATAAACGAATAGGACGCGGTCAGGGTTCTGGACGTGGCGGCACCGCAACACGCGGACATAAAGGTGCTCAATCTCGCTCTGGTTACAAACAAAAGAAAGGTTTTGAAGGAGGTCAAATGCCTCTTTATAGACGTGTACCAAAAGGAGGATTTAAAAACATCAATCGTGTTGAATATAATGCAATTAATGTTAGTACATTGCAACACTTATTCGAAACCAAAGGTATTTCCGTATTTAATATGGAAGTGTTTATGGAAAACGGATTAACTGGACGTAATGATTTAATTAAAATATTAGCAAACGGTAACTTATCAGCAAAAATCGAAGTGCATGCACATGCTTTCTCAGCCAAAGCTGTTGAAATGATAGAAGCTGCTGCTGGCGTTGCAACAAAAATCTAATAATACATGAAAAGATTCATCGAAACATTAAAAAATATATACAAGATTGAAGATCTGCGTAAAAGAATATTATATACCCTTGGTATTGTTTTAATCTATCGCGTAGGTTCCCATATTGTATTGCCGGGTGTGGATGCTAATATGCTCGGGGAATTCCAAAAAGATTCTCAAACTGGATTACTCGGACTTCTTGATATGTTTTCCGGTGGTGCTTTTTCTAATGCGTCAATTTTCGCATTGGGTATTATGCCATATATCTCCGCTTCTATTGTAATTCAGTTGATGGGTATGGCAGTGCCATATTTTCAACGGTTGCAAAAAGAAGGAGAAAGTGGTCGGAAGAAGATTAATCAAATAACTCGTTATCTTACTATTTTAATTACTGGCTTGCAAGCTCCTGGTTATATCGCAAGCATAACTTCGCAGTTGCCTTCTCAGGCCTTCTATCCCTTTATTTCAGACGTTAGTCCTTCTAGCTTATTCATGATCACTTCTGTGCTCATTTTAATCTCAGGAACGATGTTTGTTATGTGGCTAGGTGAGAAGATTACCGATAAAGGAATTGGAAATGGTATTTCTCTTATTATTATGATTGGTATCATTGCACGTTTACCTCTTGCTTTATTTGCCGAGTTTATTTCTCGTATGGAAGAACAAGGCAATGGAGGTTTGGTGGTATTCGTCGTTGAAATTGCCATTTTACTCGGCGTGATTTTATTGTGTATCCTGCTCGTTCAAGGTACTCGTAAAATCCCTGTTCAATATGCAAAAAGAGTGGTAGGAAACAAACAATATGGTGGTGTTCGTCAATATTTACCAATGAAAGTAAATGCTGCTGGTGTTATGCCCATCATTTTTGCTCAGGCAATTATGTTCTTACCTTTAACTTTTGTACAATTTACAAACGCCGAAAGTTTAACTGGTTTTGCTGCTGCGTTCTCTGATTTTCATGGCTTCTGGTACAACTTTACCTTTGCCATTCTAATCATACTATTTACCTACTTCTACACTGCCATTACTATCAACCCTAATCAGATTGCAGAAGATATGAAGAAAAATGGCGGTTTTATTCCCGGTATTAAACCCGGAAAGAAAACAGCCGAATTCATCGATAATATTATGTCTCGTATTACTCTTCCTGGATCATTTTTCCTTGCATTCGTTGCTATCCTCCCAGCATTCGTTGGGATGGCCGGTGTAAACTCTCAATTCGCTCAATTCTACGGTGGAACCTCTTTGTTGATTTTAGTGGGTGTTGTTTTAGATACTCTTCAACAAATTGAAAGCCATCTCCTCATGAGACATTATGATGGATTAACAAAAAGTGGACGTATTAAAGGACGTTCATCACTTGGAATTTAGATTTAAGTATAGTGAAAAATATTTTTGGAACAAATAATATTAAAACTGAACTTGAAATAAAACTATTAAAAGAAAGTTCTTTGCTTGTTGGAAAAACCCTTGCCGAGGTAGCTCGTTTTCTAAAACCTGGTGTAACTACTAAGTATTTAGATGAAATAGCGGAAACATTCATTTTAGATCATGGTGCAAAACCATCATTTAAAGGTTATGGAGGTTTCCCCGCTTCACTCTGCATATCAGTTAATGACAAAGTTGTTCATGGAATTCCTGACCAATACGTTATTAAAGACGGAGACATTGTTTCTGTGGATTGCGGAGTGGAAAAAAATGGCTACCACGGGGATTATGCATATACCTTTGCTGTAGGAGACGTAAAAAAAGAACATCTCGATTTACTCAACCGAACAAAAGAGTCTCTCTACAAAGGCATAGAAAAAGCTGTTGATGGAAATACCGTTGGAGATATCGGTTTTGCTGTTCAAAGTTATGTAGAATCATTTGGATACTCTGTTGTTCGCGAATTGGTTGGCCATGGAATTGGTCGCTCTCTTCACGAAAAACCCGAAGTACCCAATTATGGTCAGCCTAATAAAGGTGCAAAATTAAAAGAAGGAATGGTTATCTGTATTGAACCTATGATAAATTTAGGAAAAAAAATTATTATATTTGAAGACGATGGATGGACAGTTCGAACGGCTGATGGGAAACCTTCTGCACATTTCGAACATCAAATTGTAGTTCGGAAAAACAAAGCAGAAATTATTTCAACATATGAACTTATTGAACAAATAATAAATTAAAAAAAGAATGGCAAAACAATTGTCAATATCACAAGATGGAACAGTTATCGAATCTCTCGGGAACGCAATGTTTAGAGTAGAACTCGAGAACGAACATGTAATTACGGCTCATATTTCCGGTAAGATGCGAATGCACTATATTAAAATTTTACCTGGAGATAAAGTGCAAATTGAAATGTCTCCATATGATTTAACCAAAGGAAGAATAACATTTAGATACAAATAATAAAATTGAATCATGAAAGTAAGAGCATC
>JAQUGA010000228.1 GCA_028684405.1 Bacteroidales bacterium
GAACAAGAATTCATTTTAATGGTGAGTACAGCATTGTAAATAAAATAAATTCAAACAATGAATCATATAAAGTAATGACATTTAATGATTCAGGTAACATCGAAGATAAACCTAATAGTAAATTTGTGTATCAAACAAAGGAATATTTTCCTGGGACATTAATTAGTGCCAAGTTACTATTAAATGATGATGATGTTGAACAATTAAAAAATTAAGAGTATGGAAACTGCAAATAATGTAATTAATCTTGAAACTTTTAGGGTAGTTCAAGGAAATAAAATATCAAAGGTTTTTACTGGTCGAGACAGAGGTAAATTTGTTCGTGAAAAATCAAAACTCGATTCCATTGAACAAAATAATGACATAGTTGAAATTATTATTCCTGATAATATTTATTCAATAAATCCATCATTTTTTGAAGAACTATTTGTAAACGTAGTTAAAAAACTAGGGAAAGATGAGTTTCTAAAAAAATTCAAATTCACATCTTTGGGTGATTACGATTATGAAAAGCCTTTAAATGAAGCAATCGATAGAATCCTTAGAAGTTTAACCGCATTAGATTAAAAATCAATATTTATGCAAGATACATTAATAATTAAAGATACAATCGATGCAATATGTTGCACTTTAGGTTGTAAAGGGGTATTGCCCGAAAAGTCTTTACTAGATAATATTTGTTCTGTCGCAAGTATTATTATTGCAATTGCAAATGTTGTGTTAATCATTTTTATATTTCGACATAACAACAAGAAAGATGATTCTGATAAAGAAAAAACAAGGAGGCAGCATCTACTAAAAACACTTGTACTAGACTATAATATGTCAAAGTTTTATTCTTTTTATCAAGAAATTCATAAAGAAACCAATGCTTTATTAGCAAATAATTTATCCAATGAAGACAAAAGTAGGATTAATGAAAATATAAAAGAAAAAGCAGTTGAATTAAGGCAGAATTTTATAGATATGTTTTTGGCAATTGATGATAACTTATACAAAATGTTATTATCAAAAATTGATGAGTTAATTGATTCTTTAACAAATACAATTTTTGATGAAGGCATAAACTTAGCTTTTAAGCCCAAGTATGACGAAGAAGTTTCAAAAAGAATAAGAGAATCAAAAACAGCAATAATTGGTGTGCTATTCTCTTATACAGGTGAATAAAATATGACCCGCATTACAGAACATAGTATTGAAGCATTTGCAATTGAGTTGTTGGACAAACTCGGTTACGAATATATTTATGCTCCGAATATTGCCCCTGATGGAGAAACACCTGAAAGGGAAAGCTACGAGCAGGTTTTGTTAGTTGAGCGTTTACAAAATGCCGTAAAACGCATAAACAAATCCATGCCTGCCGATGCACAAGCCGAAGCTATAAAGGAAATTCAACGCATTGCCTCGCCCGAACTATTGGCAAATAATGAAGCTTTTCACAGGCTATTAACCGAGGGTATCCCTGTTTCAAAACGTGTTGATGGCGATGACCGTGGCGACCGTGTTTGGCTGATTGATTTCAAAAATCCATACAACAATGATTTTGTCGTTGCCAACCAGTTTACAGTGGTTGAGAATAACAATAATAAACGCCCCGATGTCATTTTGTTTGTCAATGGAATTCCGTTGGTGGTAATAGAATTAAAAAATGCAGCCGATGAGAATGCAACCATCAATTCAGCATTCAAACAAATTGAAACTTACAAATCAATAATCCCAACACTTTTCACATACAATAGTTTTGTAGTAATTTCCGATGGATTAGAAGCCAAAGCAGGTTCTATTTCTGCTGGGTTCAGCCGTTTTATGGCATGGAAATCTGCCGATGGAAAAGCCGAAGCATCGCACTTGGTTAACCAGTTAGAAACCCTGATTTTGGGTATGCTCAATAAAGAAACACTGATTGATTTAATCCGTCATTTTATTGTATTTGAAAAATCTAAAAGAGAAGATACCGAAACGGGAATTATCACAATAACCACCGTTAAAAAACTTGCGGCTTATCATCAATACTATGCTGTAAACCGTGCTATTGAATCTACATTGCGGGCATCGGGCTTTTCTATTGAAAAAGAAACGCCGTTGAGCATGGTAATGGAATCACCAGAAAGTTACGGCGTGCCGGGAGTAAAAAAACAACCTATTGGCGACCGCAAAGGTGGAGTGGTTTGGCACACACAAGGTAGCGGAAAATCGCTTTCAATGGTTTTTTATACGGGTAAAATCGTGTTAGCTATGGATAACCCAACCATTGTGGTAATTACCGACCGTAACGATTTGGACGACCAGCTTTTTGATACATTTGCAGCATCAAAACAGTTATTACGGCAAGAGCCAGTACAAGCCGAAGATAGAAACCAACTTAAAGAACTTTTAAAAGTTGGTTCGGGAGGTGTGGTTTTTACAACCATTCAAAAATTCCAACCTGATAATGGCAATGTTTATGAATTGCTTTCTAATCGTGAAAACATTGTGGTTATTGCCGATGAAGCACACCGCACCCAATACGGTTTTAAAGCCAAAACCATTGACGATAAAAATGAAAAAGGCGATGTTATTGGGAAAAAAATAGTTTATGGTTTTGCAAAATATATGCGTGATGCCTTGCCAAATGCAACATATCTTGGCTTTACAGGCACACCCATTGAAAACACTGATGTAAATACTCCTGCCGTTTTCGGCAATTATGTGGATATTTACGACATTGCCCAAGCCGTTGAAGATGGGGCAACTGTCCGCATTTATTATGAAAGTCGTTTGGCAAAAGTAAATTTGAGCGAAGAAGGCAAAAAGTTAGTTGATGACTTGGACGATGAACTCGACCAAGAAGATTTAACCGATACCCAAAAAGCAAAAGCCAAGTGGACACAATTAGAGGCATTGGTAGGTAGTGAAAACCGAATTAATCAGATTGCAAAAGATATTATTGAACATTTCGGGCAATGTCAAGCCGTTTTTGAAGGCAAAGGGATGATTGTTACCATGAGTCGCCGAATTGCAGCCGATTTGTACGAAGCCATCATAAAACTAAAACCTGAATGGCATTCCGATGAACTGAACAAAGGTATTATAAAAGTAGTAATGACTTCTTCATCTTCCGATGGTCCAAAAATTTCAAAACATCATACAACCAAAGAACAACGCCGTACATTAGCCGAACGAATGAAGAACCCCGATGATGAATTAAAACTTGTTATCGTTCGGGATATGTGGCTTACGGGTTTTGATGCACCAAGTATGCACACCCTTTACATAGACAAACCTATGAAAGGGCATAACCTGATGCAAGCCATTGCAAGGGTAAACCGTGTTTACAAAGACAAGCCGGGTGGCTTAATTGTCGATTATTTAGGCATTGCATCTGATTTGAAAAAGGCACTTTCATTTTATTCTGATGCTGGAGGGAAAGGAGACCCAACCATTTTACAGGAACAGGCCGTTCTGTTGATGTTGGAGAAACTGGAAGTTGTTTCAAATATGTATCATGGATTCAACTATGAAGATTATTTTGAAGCCGAAACTTCCAAAAAGCTTTCAATGATTTTAGCAGCAGAAGAACACATTTTAGGTTTGGAAGATGGCAAAAAACGCTACATAAATGAAGTTTCGGCATTGTCAAAAGCCTTTGCCATAGCCATACCACACGACCAGGCAATGGATGCCAAAGATGAAATTTCTTTCTTTCAGGCAGTAAAAGCACGTTTAGCAAAATTTGACAGCACAGGTTCAGGCAAAACCGATGAAGAAATTGAAACAACCATTCGTCAGGTAATAGATAAAGCATTGGTAACTGAAAAAGTAATTGATGTTTTTGATGCCGCAGGATTAAAGAAGCCTGACATTTCAATACTTTCAGAAGATTTCCTTATAGAACTGAAAGGAATGGAACACAAAAATGTTGCCCTCGAAGTATTGAAAAAACTACTCAACGATGAAATAAAATCAAGGGCAAAAAAGAACCTTGTTAAAAGTAAATCCTTAATGGAAATGTTGGAGAACGCCATTAAGAAATATCACAATAAAATCCTTACAGCAGCCGAAGTTATTGAAGAGCTGATAAACCTTAGCAAAGACATTGTTGAAATGGACAGCGAAGCCAAAGCAATGGGATTATCAG
>JAQUGA010000229.1 GCA_028684405.1 Bacteroidales bacterium
AACAAACAAGGAACAACAAACAAAGAACAACGAACAACGAACAACGAACCAGGAACAAGGAACAAGGAACAAGGAACAAAGAACAAGGAACAAAGAACAAAGAACAACAAGCAAAGAACAACGAACCAGGAACAAGGAACAAGGAACAAAGAACAAGGAACAAGGAACAAGGAACAAGGAACAAGGAACAAGGAACCAGGAACAACAAACAAAAAACAACAAACAAAAATTCCTTTTTAAGAATTATTGAAAAATTAGAATTAAGCCAAATCAGATATTTTAATTACTTTTGTGCTTCATTAATAATTAAAATTAAAATTATGAAATTATTAGAAGGAAAAGTAGCCGTAATAACTGGCGGATCTAGAGGAATAGGCAAGGGGATAGCCCTGTTGTTTGCTCAACAAGGGGCTAATGTTGCTTTTACCGATTTGAAGTTGGACGAAAACTCAGAAGCTCTTGAAAACAGAATATTGTCCTTGGGCGTAAAAGGCAAAGCCTATGCCTCTGATGCCTCTTCTTTTCACTCTTCGGAAGAGGTGATTAACCAAATTCATGAAGATTTTGGAAAAATAGATATTTTGGTAAACAATGCTGGTATAACCCGGGATAACCTTTTGATGAGAATGACGGAAGCCGATTGGGATCTCGTTATTAGAATTAATCTGAAATCTGCCTTTAATTTGACAAAAGCAGTTCAGAAGTTTATGCTTAAACAACGCTCTGGATCAATTATAAACATGGCTTCCATCGTGGGACTAAGAGGTAATTTTGGACAATCTAATTATGCTGCTTCAAAAGCGGGAATGATTGGCTTTACAAAATCAATCGCTCAGGAATTGGGTTCACGTAACATTCGTTGCAATGCGATTGCCCCTGGTTTTATCGAAACAGATATGACGGGAGAACTGGACGAAGCCGTGAAAGCTGAATGGCTTAAACAAATTCCACTTCGACGCACAGGATCTTCAGAAGATGTCGCAAATACAGCTCTTTATCTCGCTTCCGATTTGTCTTCTTACATTAGCGGTCAAGTGATTAGCTGCGACGGTGGTATGTATTTGTAAGGATTAAATATATTTTGATTTTCAGACCTTTACTCTCTTTATAGTAAGGGGGATAAGTGTCTGAAAATCAATTGTTTAATTGTGCTTTTCAATATTCCCCCCTATAGGGCAGAGGATGAGAAAATATTGAAAATTTATAGAAATAGAGTGATTAATACTTATATGGGAATCTAAAAATTACTTTGTTGGAGTTGAACTCAAATTTTATATTCCCTAATTTTGAAGAAATTTGTTCAATTCTAAAATGGTCTTAGTTTTTTTGCATGATTTATAAAAACGCATGAAAATAATTACGGAATACCCTTTATGGTTTGTGATTTTTTGCCTCGCTTTTGGCGTTTTAGTAGCATTTTTGACCTATTCCAAACGTTTTCCCGATAACATTACTACTTGGCAAAAAAGAGTACTTCCCATTTTGCGGTTTTTAGGAGCCTCTTTGCTTGCTTTTTTATTGCTCAATCCTTTGGTTTTAAGAACGGTATCCGAAATCGAAAAGCCTTTGGTCGTGGTGGCGGTCGATAATTCGGCTTCTGTGGTGATGACAAAAGATTCCTCTTTCTATAAAACAGAGTTTGTTAAAATATTAAAGGAGCAAATCAAAGAACTGGAAAATCAGTTTGAACTAAAATTGCTCTCTTTTGGTTCGGAATCGAACAATTCACTTTTATCAACCTACGACGAACCCGAAACAGATCTTTCTGCTCTCTTTTCCGAATTAAAAACCTTGTATTCAGGCAGAAATGTAGGAGCCATTGTGCTGGCTTCCGATGGAATTTACAACAAGGGAAGCAACCCTTATTTTATGGCAGAATCTATGCCATATCCCATTTATTCGGTTCTAATGGGCGATACTTTGATTCAAAAAGATTTGAAAATTGCTCGTGTTTTTCACAATCGTTCTGTTTTTAAAGGCAATAGTTTCCCTTTGGAAATTCATCTAAATATTGATTTGTTCCCGGGTGCCAAAACAATTTTGAAAATTGAACACAAAGGAAAAAACATTTTTCAAAAAACAATTCTGGCACAAGGAAATCGATACAAAGAGGTCGTTCGAACATATATCGAAAGCGATTTGCCAGGCCTACAGCAATACTCCGTTATTATAGAGCCTCTGGAAGGCGAATTCTCAATTCAAAACAACCGTTCTGATGTCTTTGTGGAGGTCATCGAACAGAAAGAGAAAATATTAATCCTTCATCAAGCTCCACATCCCGATATTGCAGCTCTGAAAAATGCTTTATCGTCTGTTCAAAGTTTTGCCGTTGAGGTGAAAAATGTAGAGGAGGTCAATTCTGCCGACGATTATCAATTGGTGATTTTATATCAAATTCCATCGGTCAACAATGCCTCTCTGCCCTTATTAAATCGCATAAAGCAACAAAATATTCCGCTTTTATATATCTTGGGACAGAAATCAAACATCGCCCTCTTTAATGAACAAAATGCTGGTTTGAAGATTATTCAAAATCGGGTGATGTGGAACGATGCTTTTGCTCGTTTTAATTCCTCTTTTGTCTCATTTTCCAACGAACCTGATTGGATTAAAAATTTGGAAAATCTACCGCCACTCTCCGTGCCTTTTGGCAATTATCAATTGTCAAATGCGGCTCAAATAATGATTTATCAGCGGATTGGCAGAGTGCTTAGCGAAATGCCACTGATGCTCTTTTCCGAAGAGAACAATACACGCACTGGAGTTATCACAGGAGAAGGAATTTGGCGCTGGAGATTGATGGCGTATCAGATTTATCAAAGTCACCAAATGTTCGACGATTGGATGGTGAAAGTGGCTCAATATCTCATGGTGAGTAGCGATAGAAGCAATTTTAGAGTAAATCATAATCGAATTTTTAATGAAAATGAAAATGTTTTTTTTAGTGCTGAATTCTACAACGATGCAATGGAAAGAATCAACGAACCGGATGTCAAAATGATGATTAAAAATAGCGATGGTAAATCTTTGCCTTTCTTGTTTTCCAGAACTTCAGATGCATACGAACTAAATGCTGGCAAATTTCCAAAAGGGGATTACTCTTGGGAAGCTCAAGTGAGTTTTGGTGGAAAATTGTTTGCTAAAAAAGGAGCTTTTACGGTTCGTAAACTCGAAATTGAATCTCTTAATTTGGTGGCTGATAAGCATTTAATGTCGCAATTGGCAGAAATAAATGAGGGTGAATTGCTAATGGCAAGGGAAATTAATCAATTGGCAGAAAAAATAAAAAATAATGAATCCATTCGTTCGGTAACCTATCCGGTTAAAAAATATACGGATTTAACAACTTTGTGGTTTTATTTTGTACTATTAATTGCTCTGTTTTCTGTAGAATGGTTGCTTCGTAAATTAAATGGAATGTCGTAATGAGCTTCTTTTTCATCTTGTCAAAAATAATAAATACCTTACTCAATCCTTTGGTTTGGATTGTAGCTTTGGTCACTTTGGCTCTGTTTCTTAAAAATAAAAAAACAGCTCGAAAGTTTTTAATTGCCGCTTTTGTCGCCTTTTTAGTTTTTTCAAATAATCTCTTGGTCGACTTGCTCATTAATGCTTGGGAAATACCCCTGGTAAAAACAGAACAGCTTCAAGATCATTACGATGTAGCTCTCGTTTTGGGCGGTGGAATGGCAAATATTGATAAAAAAATAGATAGAATTGCTTTCCAACATAATACCGATCGGATTCTACAAGCCGTAGATTTGTATCACCAAAATAGAGTAGATAAGATTTTGATTAGCGGTGGACCCGGACATCTGATTTTTAGAAATGTAATTGAAGCAGAAATTTTAACAACCTACTTTTCCCGAAATGGAATTCCAGATTCGGTTTTAATCGTTGAAAACAAATCGGATAACACCTATCAAAATGCAATTTACAGCAAAGTAATTTTGCAAAAAATGGATAATCCCTCCTTTCTGCTGATTACCTCTTCTCTTCACATGCGACGTTCCCGTGCGATTTTCAAAAAACAAGGAATGACATTCGATATTTATCCAACCAACAAATTGGTG
>JAQUGA010000230.1 GCA_028684405.1 Bacteroidales bacterium
CCCGAAATCGAGATAGAGTTAAATTTTGGCATATTTTGTGAACTAAACTGAAAAATATCAGCAATAATTCGCATGGAGGGCTCTGGTGGATAGATGTATGTGTTACGCACCATAAATTCTTTCAAAATATCGTTTTGAATGGTTCCGCTTAATTGTTCTAAGCTCACGCCTTGCTCTTCGGCAGCCACAATATAGAAAGCCAAAATGGGCAATACGGCGCCGTTCATGGTCATGGAAACCGACATTTTATCCAATGGAATTTCATCAAAAAGAATTTTCATGTCTAAAATTGAGTCGATGGCTACACCAGCTTTACCAACATCACCAACAACACGTTCATGGTCAGAATCATAACCGCGGTGAGTAGCCAAGTCAAAAGCTACGGATAATCCTTTTTGTCCGGCTGCAATATTCCGACGGTAAAAAGCATTTGATTCTTCGGCGGTTGAAAAACCTGCATACTGACGAATGGTCCATGGTCTGTTTACATACATAGTAGAATACGGTCCACGTAAAAATGGGGGGATTCCCGCTGCATAATTTAAATGTTCCATATCTTTCAAATCAGGCGAACCGTATACGGGTTTTACTGAAATATTTTCGGGCGTCAACCAAGTGTTTTCGATGCCCTGTTCTTTTTCCCAGTCCGAAAAATTTTGTTTTTCGGATTGAATGGGTTTATATGATAATTTACTGAAATCTGGTCTCATAATTTTTCTTTTTAAATCTCTTAATTAAATTCCCAATTTTTTGTTGTACTGAATTAATTCTTCCAATAAATTAGAACGAACATGAATGTAATTGGTCACTCCAATTTCTTTGAAAGCTTCCAATAGTTCTTTTGGATAACCTGCAACAACAAGAATTGCTTTGGAATTTATTTTTTTCAATTCTGCATTAACAGCAGGAACTATTTCGGCATATTCTTCGTCGGAACTGCAAACAACAATAATGTCTGCTTTGTGGGCGATGGCTTTTTCCATTCCGGCTTCCACCGTTTTGAACCCTAAATTGTCGATAATTTTGTATCCGGCACAGCCAAAAAAGTTGGTTGCAAAACTGGCACGGGCTTTACGCATACCCAAGTTGCCAATGGTCAACAAAAAGACAACAGGACGTCTTTTGTTTTTTGATTCGAATTTTTCAACTTCAAAACGAAGTTTTTCAAAACTTTCGGCAGCACGATATGTTTTTAATCCTGAATATTCTGTTGATTCCAATTTTTCAATGGCGTTCAACATGCGTTCTTCAGAATTTGGATATTGATTGGTTCCCAAAACAACCGTTTTGCGTGAAGCAATGTCACTGTTTTTTTGATTTGCTGATTTTTCGATTTCGGCAATGATGCTTTTATTTTCAACATTTTTTATAAAACCGCCATCGGCATCAATTTTTTGAAATAAAGTCCATGCTTTTTCAGCCAAGCTATCGGTAATGTTTTCAATGTAGTATGAACCTGCGGATGGGTCAATAACTTTGTCGAAATAAGATTCATGTTTCAACACCAGTTGAACGTTTCGTGCAATATGGCCCGAAAAATTATTTTCGTTTTTATATGCAAAGTCGTATGGATGCAAAGCAATGCTGTCGCAACCTGCGATAGCTGCCGACATACCTTCGGTAGTAACGCGAAGCATGTTTACGTTGGGATCATAAATGGATTTATTCCACAATGAACTTTCGGCATGGATACGCATCTGTTTTGAAGTTTCGTTTGATGGTCTATATTGTTCAACAATCATTGCCCACAACATACGAACAGCTCTAAATTTTGCAATTTCCAAAAAGTAATTGCTGCCAATACTAAAGGCAAATTCGATGCTTTGAGCAACTTGGTCGATGCTGAGTCCTTTAGAGATGGCATGCGATAAATAATCATTTCCCCATGCCAAAGCGTACGCCATTTCTTGAACAATGTTTGCACCTGCATTGTGCAGTGTGGCTGCATTGATTTTTAATGATTTATAATTTGGAAGCAGTTCGTTGATTTTTTTTACAACAAACATGGTTTCATTTAAATCATTTTCTTGATTGGTATAAAAATTTCCGTGCAACAGCAAGAAATGAATAGGATCGAAGTCGATGGTTCCAGAAACGTTCTCTAAATTTGCTTCTTTTCTATCCAATTCGGCAATAAATAAGTCGACCAAAGCCGGATAAGAAGATGAGTTTTTAAAAGAAATGCCAAATTTTTCAACATCAATGTCTTTCAACAATTGTTGCATGTCTTTTGCATTCTTAACTTGAGAAGCATTAAAACAGATTGTTTGGGCTCCTCTTTTAAATGCATCAATGGCAATTTTATTTGCTTTTTCCGGATTTGCTTCTGCAATTTCTTGAACAATAACCCAGTCGTTATTATGGGTTTTGTTGCCACGAACATATGCGTGTGTGTTTGGACACTGGTTGAGGTACTCTAAATGAGCTAAATCCTCGGCTCGATAGTATGGTTTAATCGACAATCCTTCGTCGGTTTTCCAAACTAATCTTTTTTCATAATCGGCTCCTTTGAGGTCTGCATGAATAAGATTTTCCCATGCTTCCGTCGAAGTGGCGGGAAATTCTTCAAACAGCTTTTTGTTGTGCGTTGAATCCATTTTTTTATCGTTTGTTTACTAATTGAATGCAAAATTACAATAAATTACACTCAAAAGTATATTTTGTCATTGAAAAACAAGCAAGTTCTGTGTTTTCGAGAGAGGATTCTTCGTATTTGTCAAAAAAATATTGAAAGATTATTGGGAACTCACTATAAAGCAAACTTTTAAAACTATTTTTCTTTCTTTTTTGTATTAAACAGAGAACTTTTATGTGCCAAAATATCGTTTTTTCACTGCATTTATTTTTTCATGAACAATTGATTGTGGAATAATATTTTCAAAGATGTTGCTAGGGTTCGATGAATAATTCTATTTTTGTTGTCAATTGAACATTATCCATGAAAAAGGTTTACATAATTTTTCTTGTTTTTTTCATTTTCGTAGGGAATTTGATGCTTTTTGGACAATCCAAAGAGGATTTGCAAAAACGAAAAAAACAGATAGAAAACGACATTCGTTATACGAATCGACTGATTAATGAAACCAAAAAAAGTCAACGAACATCGACCAATCAGATTGTTTTAGTCAAAAAGAAAATCGAACAACAAGAAAAGTATATTCAAACAATTTCGCATGAATTGCATACGGTTGACCGGGAAATTATTGAAAACACCAAGCAAATTGAAAATTTAAACCAACAATTGGTCAAACTGAAAGATGAATATGCAAAAATGATTTATTATGCGTACCTCAATCGCAGAAATTACGACCGAATGATGTTTATATTGTCGTCAGATAATTTTAATCAGGCGTATCGAAGAATTCGATATTTTCAACAATATTCTTCGTACCGCAAGCGGCAAGCAGCTTTAATTAATGAGACTCAGGAAAGCATTCAGAAAAAGAATCAGCAATTGGAAGATTCAAAAAATCAGAAGATTAGTCTTTTATCGGTTCAGCAAAATGAAAAAGTAAAACTTTCTAAAGATCAAGAAAACAAAAATAAGGTTTTGAGTGAATTGCGTCAAAAAGAGAAAGAATTAGTACAAACACTCAGACAAAAAGAGAAAGAAAATCAACAACTGCAAAATGCTATTGCTCGGATTATTGCTGATGAAATTCGCAAAGCTGAAGAGAAACGATTGGCAGAAGAAAAGCGTATCAGAGATGCCAAAAAAGCAAAAGGTGCAGATGTTGAAACCGACACAAAAGAGCCTCCAGCTTCATCTAAACCAGCAACAACAATTTCGTTAACTCCGGAAGAGAAAAATTTAGCAAATAGTTTTTCTTCAAACAAGGGAAAACTACCGTGGCCTCTCGAAAAAGGTGTGATTAGTGCCGGTTTTGGCGAGCGAAATCACCCCGTTCTTGCAGGTGTCGTTATCAAAAATAATGGAATTGATATTGCTACCAATAAAGGCTCTAGTGTTCGTGCTATTTTTGATGGAGTTATTTCGGGAGTTGTTAATTTGCCCAACGGTACCAAAGCGATTATTGTACGACAT
>JAQUGA010000231.1 GCA_028684405.1 Bacteroidales bacterium
CAAAATAGGATACGGCGTACCTGCAGACCAATCAAACGCAGGAGACTGAATTGTAGCAATTGAAGCACCATCAGCCTCTATTGCAAACAACATCATTTCATTGGTTCCCGGAGGGCCCCAAGTTTCATAGGCTGTTTTAAAAGCATGAGTATTATGATACGTTTTACAAGGACCACACCAAGTAGCAAAAAAATCAAGTGCTACTGGCTTAAGTGCATCTGTGTGTTCATACAATGTATGATTAACACCATAAATATCTTTCATGGAGAAGTTTTTTGCATAACTACCATTCGGTAATTGAGCAAACGCAAGAAAATTAATACTAAGCAAAAGCATTAAAAGAATAAATTTATTTTTCATAAAAAAAATTATTAAGTTACTAAACCGTTTTATTAGACTTACAAAAATAGATATTTTTATAAAACAAATGAATGTCAAAATGCTTTTTTTGACATTATTATACTTTTAAACAGACTTTTAACACCTTGTTTCAGGATTGACTAAAGTTTAGCAAGACGAAAAGATGTCAATTAAACAGAAATTAGCGAAATTAAAAATCGAAAGAGGCTTTGTTTTTTTTTGCGTATGACAATAGTTTTTATGAAAAAAAATGCAATTGCCCTCTAAAAAATGTGGTTAGCCAATTTCTGTAGGGGCAATCAAAGGTGTATTCATTGCGGGTTCAACTGCAAACAGCTAATTAATCAATATGTAGCCTATAATCTTTGCCAAGTGACTACATTCACGAAATAACAAACGTCCTTAGGCTTGATTTATTCACAGTTGATTTGCTAAATTCCAATTGAGCATACAACAGGAGCGCTCTATAATAAAAGAATCGAGTCTGCAGAATATAAGAAATATTAATCCAAAGATTTTTCTTTTAGAAATAAAGAAAAGAGCACTTTGAGTAAAACTAAAACTTCAATCGAATTTGAGCTTTTATTTCGGTTTTGGTATTTCCTTGAATTTCATCTAAACCACTAGAAATCACTTCCCTGTCGGCATACCAAGTTTGAGAAAGACGCAACCAAACGTCTAAGTTTTTAACGATTTGGTATTTCAACAATACGTACCAACGGCTTCCTTTATAGAAATAGGCAGGAATTGAAAAAGCATACAAGACATCGCTTTCGTAGGCAAACATCCGAGCATCATACGAATCGGTATCAAAAATAGCATATCTGGCAGAGACATTTAGTGGGATTTTTTGAAAATTATAAGCAACGTCTTGATACATTAAAAATCCAAACTTTGTTTCATCAACGCCATTATCGTAGGCAGTCCATTCTACCCTATTTTTAATAGAGAGATTACGCAACAATCGATGTGAAAAATGCAATCTAAAATTTTGCTTTTCAGAAGGATAAATTTTATTTAGAAAAATATCCGAACTATTATTTAAAGCTTTTGTTTTGGCACGATATCGCACATATACGGATGTATATCGAGAGGGCGTATAATTCAGTTGCAGCAAATAATCGCTGCCATTTGAAGGAGCATCCACTCTGAATCTAAGCCATTTGAATGAAAACAAATCATAATAAGCATCGAGGGTTAGTTTTGAGCTAAAAATCATATTTGTTCCTAAAAACAAACCTTGTTCGTTTGCACTGCGGGTTCCTTCCCCAAAAGCGATGGTATTCAAATTTTGATAATCAACCGAATAGAAACGATGTACCAAAGAGATTCCAACCATTGGATCCAATTGCATATTGAGTCCATTCAGTGTTCCCCATCCTCCATTTGCACTCATCGAAACTTCGCCAAAAAATCCAGCTTTGCGATAATAAGATTCATAATCTAGGCCCATACATTGATTTTTAATACCCGAAAAATCGAATTGATTATAAAAACTAGTCTTTTTTTGATAATCATTTTCGAAAATTGACTCATACATGGTCAAACCTATCTTTGAAAATTCTCTTTTGTACGTTAAATTAAAACCGTACATCTGCTGCCAAGAGGCATTTTTTCCGGCCAATTCGCCAGGTGTGCGGTGAAAACCGGTTTCTTGCAAGGATGCAATATAAAACTCTTCGGCATTGAGCGAGTCGACAGTGGCATCAATGGAATTTTTGGAGTAGAATAAACTCCATTCAAAATCTTTATACCTCAAGGTGGTGGCAGCACCTCTCATAAATCCGTACTCATTGGCAGAAGTATAAGGGCGAATTCCCTGAGCACGTTTTTTTATAGTAGCGATATCGGAAGATTTTCCAAAACCCAAACCCGTCCATAAAGTCAATCCCTGACCAAACTGTAAGTGATAATCGCCAATTGCCAGAGATTTAACAACCCCAAAATCACGAATAAACAGATGTGCTGAATAAAAATCGAAACCATTTTTCTGACTTCCTTTAAAAAACTCTTCACCAGGGTCTTTTTCTGCAGTAATTCCAAACCTTATTTTATTTTGATAATTAAAGCCATAGCGTGTATAAAGCCTATATGGACTTCCCAGATATCGAGCATTGGGGCGAGCCTCTAGCAGTGAATCACTGGCTTCAGAATATCCTAGCTGTTCCTCGACAACCCCTTGAGTTCGGATAAAAAGCTGGTTTCTTCCATATTTTAATACTTGCCTTAAATTGATTTTATATGGATTACGGATAGGTTCTACTTTAACAAAGGGCAAAAGTCGATACACCGTTTGCTTATCAAATCCCAAAATACTAGATAATTCATAAAGCGTTTGAATTTCACCCGTTACCGATAAATATGCTTTTAATTGATATGCTTGATAGTCACTCAATTTAAAAACCCTTTTCAGAACATCATAATCTGGATTATTCAAATTCATAGGGTTTTGCAAATAAAACTGAAAATCTTCTACCAATTCTGTAAAATCGACTTCAGCATCCATTTCTTCAACAAAATTTTCGATTAATGATTCAATGGCAACATCCGTTTGAACCGTGTCTATTTCTTGAGCTCCCAAATAAAAAGCATTCAGAAGAACAATAATTATGAATATATATTTTCTTGTAAACTTCATTGATGCAATTTAAAAACTTTGATTCGTCTGTGATTTTTCAGATTTTTTATTAAAACTATACATTAATGATATTTGAGGACTGGGTCCTAATACTTGATGAACAGAGGTAGAAATATCGAATTTAATATTATGATAATCAAGTCCAACTCCAAAACTATATGCAACTACACCTGTGGATAATCCGCCTCTAACATATAAAAAATCGGTCAATTTATAATCCAATCCAAATCTCATTACAAAATCACGGTAGATGTCTTTTTCGACTTCCGAAATGGCTGAAATACGTTCTGAAAACTCGTAACGTGCTCCTAGTTTTAAAATAACGGGGATATAATCATTGTATCCGTTGTAGTCAGATAACTTCATCCGAGCTGGATTAAAAGCCATAAACCCCAAGGATAGTTTTTTATTAAATCTTGAAAAAAGTCCAAACTCAAATGTAAAAGAGTGCTTATTTCCAATGCCTTCTCCAATAAAAGTATTTAGATAATCAAACTGCAATCCTGCAGAAAAAGACTCTCCAAATTTCTTGCTGTATGCCAAGCCCACTTTTGATTCTAAGTACTGAGCATAACCAAACTGTTGAACATTTAATGCAAAAGCATCGTTCTGTGCAACGGGCAAAACAACTCCCAATCCCCGATAGCTTAATTCCTTGAGCAAATATCTGTTTTCAAAATAAGCACCTGCACTAATATCTCGAATGTAAGCATTGACGGCAGGATTGTTGAAAACTCCCCAAAAATCAACATTTGCAACTGAAGCACCGCCCATTGCTGCTGCTTTTGCACCACGCGAAACGGGATCGTGAGCGGCAAATAATACAGAATAGGATAATAGAGTAAATAGTAATGTGAAAAATATACGTTTCATATAAACAACCTATTGTGATAAAAAAAAAAAACGAACTTCAATATTTTCAACTAAAGTAATACAATAATCCAATATATAATACAGAATAATTATTTTTCATAAAAAAAAAGGTCTTTTGGGAGAACAAAACCCAATTCCACATGGCAAATACAAGTTGA
>JAQUGA010000028.1 GCA_028684405.1 Bacteroidales bacterium
TGAGTTTTCGGGAGATTGAAGTAAATTTTTCGCTTCCGCTAAAATTTTTGTTACTAGATTTCGCTGTGCGTTATAAAGTTTTTCAACAATAGGCTTATACACATCAAATTCCTGCTGATCGCCTTTTGGAGTAGGTCCCGAGATAATTAAAGGAGTTCGAGCATCATCAATTAAAACAGAGTCAACCTCATCCACAATTCCAAAATTATGTTTTCGTTGAACAATTTCATTGATGTTTCGAGCCATGTTATCGCGAAGATAATCAAAGCCAAATTCGTTGTTTGTTCCAAACGTAATATCAGCATTGTATGCATTTCTACGTTCGTCTGTATTGGGTTCGTGCTTGTCGATACAATCCACTTTCAATCCATGGAACTCGTATAAAGGTCCCATCCATTCAGAGTCACGTCGAGCCAAGTAATCATTCACGGTAACGACGTGAACACCTTTTCCAGGAAGTGCATTCAAATAAACCGGCAAGGTGGCCACTAGGGTTTTTCCTTCTCCTGTTGACATTTCCGCAATTTTTCCGGAATGCAAAACAATTCCACCAATCAACTGCACATCATAATGGCACATGTCCCATGTAATTAGGGTTCCACCAGCCATCCATTTATTTTGCCAATAGGCTTTTTCGCCCACTATTTCAACCTGATCACGTGTTGCAGCAATATCTTTATCATAATCCAGAGCGGTCACCTCAACAACGGGATTGTTTTTAAAGCGGTCGGCGGTTTCTCTCAATACGGCAAAGGCTTCTGGTAAAATTTCATCCAATACTTCCTGAGTTTTGCGATAGCTCTCCTTTTCGAGAGTATCCAGAGCTAAATAGAGCTTCTCTTTCTCCTCAACATCCATATCATACTCATTATCAATACGGCTTTGAATATCGGCAATTTCAGCTTCTTCAGCAGCAATGGCTTCTTTTATTCTTTCTTTAAATTGAAATGTTTTACCTCTGAGCTCATCGTTGCTCAGTTTTTGATAATCCTCCTTTAGAGCAATGCACTTGTCTAAGATTGGGCTAATTTCTTTTATATCCCGAGCAGACTTAGTTCCAAAAATCTTTTTAAAAATATCCAGCATGTTATAAACTTTAATAATGTTATTTGTTGACAAAATTAATTTAAAAAACGAAGTGAACGAATTTACAATACACAAAAAAGGGCTTTGAGCCCTTTTTTTGTGTTAAATACTTAAAAAATCTAATACTCATCTTCGTGAAAGAAAAAATCATCTTTTGTCGGATAATCGGGCCATATATCTTCAATGCTATCGTATATATCGCCTTCATCTTCAATTTCTCGAAGATTTTCAACAACCTCTGATGGTAATCCTGAACGAATTGCATAGTCTATCAATTCATCTTTTGTAGCCGGCCAAGGGGCATCTTCTAATTTCGAGGCCAATTCTAATGTCCAATACATAATATATTTGTATTTTGGTAAATAAAAGTGTGCAAAAGTAAGTTTTTTTTTACATGAAGTCAATAGATATTTGTGAAAATATTAAAAAAACAAAGTTTTAACCCTTTAAAAAATATTGGATTATTCATAACTAACAATGAATCAATACTTACTAAAACTCAAAAGCAATTATCAAACAAAACGATTAACATTTAATTAATATATACATGTCTACAATCTGTATTTTCGAATATTTACCTATTTTTAGTCACCCATTCTGTTTCTTTGCAAGTATTGCGGGCACACAGATAGCGTGAAAGCACAAACAAGTAATCTGATAAGCGATTCATATATGTCACAATAAGCTTATCAATGTCTGTTTTAGCACCCAGCAAGAGGATTCTTCTTTCGGCTCTTCTACAAACACAGCGAGCAACATGACAATATGAAGAGGGCAAATGACCACCGGGCAAAATAAAATGATTCAATTCTGGCAAAACTTCGTTCATTTTGTCGATTTCGTTTTCTAAAAAAGCTACATCTTTGTCGTAAATTTGGGGCAATGTAATCTCTTCTCCAGATGACTTGTCGTATGCAACCAAGGATTCTATTCTAAAAACATGTTCGATAA
The DNA here is from genome assembly GCA_028684405.1 of Bacteroidales bacterium. Taxonomy (GTDB): domain Bacteria; phylum Bacteroidota; class Bacteroidia; order Bacteroidales; family WCHB1-69; genus JAQUGA01. The sequence continues at coordinate 2,038 of JAQUGA010000028.1, forward strand.
TGGCTTGCAAGACTCTTTTCACCTCTTCAATCTCAACACTATCATACACCACTCCCAAAAATGCATTTAGCTCATCCAATGTTCCGTAGGCTTCTATTCTATCGTCATATTTAGGCACTCTGTTGCCACCAATCAACGAAGTTTCGCCTTTGTCGCCAGTTTTTGTATATATCTTCCAATCTTTGTTTTCCATTTCAAAAACCCTTCTATTTATCAATATTAATTAAAAAAAGAATACAAACACATCCATCAAAGCCATTAAATATAAGATTTATGTTTAAATCCTACCCAACAAAACCCCAAAGTCTTTCGATTGTTTAATAATAAAAAACTATTCTAATACCGCCAATCTGATTCTATCATTTATGTAGTCTTTTTCAATTTTTCCATCTTTCAGTCGCACAATTCGATGAGCATACAAGGCAATATTTTCTTCATGCGTAACCAAAATAATAGTATTTCCAGCTTGATGAATATCATTAAAAAGGTGCATGATTTCGTCTGACACTTTGGAATCTAGATTTCCAGTGGGTTCGTCTGCTAAAATAATACTGGGATTATTTACCATCGCCCGTGCAATTGCAACTCTTTGGCGTTGTCCCCCCGAAAGTTCATTTGGACGATGCGTCATCCGGTCGGCCAGCCCTACTTTTTCCAATGCTATTTTTCCTTTTTCCATCCTTTTTTCTTTGTTAAATCCGGCATAAACAAGGGGCAGCATAACATTCTCCAAGGCCGTCATTCGGGGCAATAAATTAAATGTTTGAAAAACAAAGCCAATCTCTTTGTTGCGAACCTCAGCCAAACTATTATCGGTCATCTTGCTCACATCTTTGTGGTTTAGCAAATATGTTCCGGCAGTAGGCGTATCTAGGCAACCTAAAATATTCATCAAAGTGGTTTTTCCAGAACCCGATTGTCCCATAATGGCAACATATTCATTTTGATAGATGTCTAAATCAATATTATTCAAAGCCTTTACGGTTTCAACTCCCATGTAGTAAAACCTTGAAATCCCAGTAATATGTATCAATTCTTTTTTCATAAATGCTATTTTCGAATAATAAAATCTTGCTTGCTCAAATCGGAATTAAAAAACACAAAACCATAATTCCAAGTTTCAATCGTTAAGGTAACATCTTTATCGGCTTTAATTTCTTGCCAGGCTTTATTGATGTTTTTCGACCAATGAATATCGTCAAAGATAATTATGCTTTTTGTATTCCGCAAGAATTTTAGCATAAAAAAATAATCTAATGTATTTTGATAGGTATGATTCGCATCTACAATAGCCAAGTCAAAGGTCTCAATGGCAGATAAAGAATCATCTAAAACCTCATCTATATTGCCAATAACAACAGAAATTTCATTTATATTGTGCTTCTGAAAGCATTTTTTTGCAAATTCAGCGGTGTTTGGACATCCTTCGAAACTTAGAATCGAAGATTCCTTCGAAGCAAGCGACATAGCCATAGTTGTAATTCCAAAGGAAGTTCCCAATTCTATGATTTGCAAAGGCTTGTATTTTGCCACTAGATTGAAAACTTGACGAATTTCCCGATTGCTTTTTAATGATCTTTTGGCTTGAAGAGAGACTTTTGTGGTGTAGACATGAGCTTTTGCGCGTCCAGTCCCAAAATCGAATATCTCAATTTGCGAATGATTCTGAAAAAGAGCTTTTTTTTCATTAAAGCACTTTTCTAAGGAATTATTATTTTGAGAATTTTCGAGTACAGAGACGATAAAATCATATAAAAATGGGGAATGAGCGGCATGTTTGGTTTTGGAATAGAATAAAAACCCAAAAAAGGCTTTTATCCTATATATGATTTGACATAAAGAGTCTTTCGCTGAACTATTTCCTGATAAGCAGTTGATTTTCATACCGACGAAAGTCTTTTATTTGCCATTGGGTAAAAAAACTTCCAACTATTCATACTCATCGGAATAGTTGGAAGACCAGTATTTACTTTATTTTGAATCCACCAATTTAAAACCGATGCCATGCACATTCATCAATGCAATATTGGGATCTTCTTTTAAATACTTTCTCAATTTTGTGATATAAACATCCATGCTTCGTGCGTTGAAATAGCTATCGTCATTCCATATTTTTTTGAGAGCAAGTGAACGATCGAGTATGTCATTTTTCTTTTCGCAAAGCATTTTCAACAATTCCGCTTCTTTTGACGTAAGTTTTTGTTCATTTCCATCGATGCTCAATATTTGGCGAGTATAATCGTAGGTATATTTTCCAACGATAAAAGAAGTTTGTTGCTTTTCGCCAATTAAAGCGGGGTCTGACCTTCTTAAAACAGCTCTTACGCGTACCAAAAGCTCGTCCATACTAAAAGGCTTGGTAATGTAATCATCAGCACCCGCATCAAATCCTTCCAATACATCTTGCGGCATATTTTTAGCGGTAATGAAAAACAAAGGAATTTTTGTGTTGTGTGTACGAATTTCGCGTGCTAAAGTATAGCCATCTTTCACTGGCATCATAACGTCTAACAAACAAATATTGTAATGATTGCTCATAAAACTTCTAAAGGCCAATTCTCCATTCTCAAACAAATCAACATCAAAGCCTTTGGCTTCGAGATATGTGGTTAAGACTTTGCCCAAATTGGGATCGTCTTCCGCTAATAATACTTTAATTTTGTTCATATTAGTTGTCTATTTGTGGTAAAAATATTTTAAATGTACTTCCTTTTTTCAATTCACTGTCTACACTAACGCTTCCGCGGTGCAAAAAGACGATATTTTTAACATAATTTAACCCTAATCCAAAACCTCTCGCATTGTGAATGTTTCCCGTAGGTACACGATATAGCTTTTCGAAAATTTTGTGGGCATTTGCTTTGCTTATTCCAATTCCATTATCTGTAATATAAATATCGACTCCATCTTTAACAATTCTGGTTCTAACATTTAATATTAAATTATCGGGGGTGTATTTTATTGCGTTATCCATAATATTATAAAAAACATTTCCAATATGGAATCGATCGGCAACGATCATGCAATCAGTCTTTGAATAATCTTTTAAGACGATACCATTTTTGGATTTTATAGGCAATTTCATTCTTTCAATCACATCATCTAGCACATCATGTACGTTTAGTATTTCTCTTTTAAGTTTCACTTCTCCTTTATCCATAATGGCTGTTTGCAGCATTTTTTCGGCCATAATTCCCAAGCGCTGATTTTCATCACTAATGATATTAATGTAGCTTTGAGCTTGCTCTTCTGAATTCATTATATCCGGATCATTTAAAGCTTCACAAGCCAAAGCAATCGTCGACACAGGCGTTTTAAACTCATGCGTCATATTATTTATAAAATCATTTTTAAGTTCCGATAATTTTCTTTGCCGAATAATCGTCGTGATCGTGTATGCAAACAATAGCATTATGGAAATAATCAAAATAGTAGAAGCCGAAAGCATTACCCACATTTGTTTGAGCAAATATTCGGTCTCTTTAGGAAAATACATCAACAAATATTGAGGTTCGGAAAAGACATCGTTGGGAAAAAGATTAAATATCATTCCTTTATTCATCAACTCATTTGTGTATTTTCCGCTTTTTTCCATTGACATTTTTTGCTGAACTGGCGAATAAACCCCAAACTCATAGGGTGTTTTAATTCCATAGTTTTTAAGCTCAATGCATAATAATGAATCTAATAGATGAGGATTAATCCTCTTTTCAATGGGTCGATAATGATTATAGTTGAGCAAACTTTCTATCACTTGATTAAACAAGCTTTCCTTTTGCAAGGGGTTAATAGAATCCTGCGTAAATTTCGAATTTACAGTTTTAGACAACTCTATTGAATTGGTTCCCAGCTCTGAAAATCTGGGTGATACTACAGAATCAAAAGTTGAAGTACCATTTTTGCCATGAAATTCTAGGCTAATTCTGCCATGAATATTGGTACCAGTATCGCTGTTTTGGGTGGTATTATTCGCCATTTCCTCTTCCATTTTGCGAATAATTTCCCGATTTAGAGAATCGATTAACAAAAGTGGCGATAATCCGGCAGACGGATCTTTTATTTGTTTTGCAAATTCAATCTTTTCAATAGCATATAAAACGTTGCTTACGGCCTCATTCACATTGGCAATAAAATAGGATTCTCGCACGGTAATAGCTCCTCGAATCCAGTATAGCTGCAAGCCAACCAATCCCATAAGAGCCATTGTCATAGTAATAATAATGATTTTTATTCGTGCACTATTCATAATGCAAAAATACATTGTTAACTTACTTGAAATTAGCTTTTAACATCTTTTAATCCAGAGGTTAACGAATGATATCAATAACTTTCCGCATTTCGATAGCAGGCGAGCGTTTTAAAAACAATACATTATAAATGGCATCAATAATTGGAATTTCTGCTTTGTATTTTTCATTTATGGCATGTATACATTGGGCAGCAAAATAGCCTTCAGCCACCATTTTCATCTCCAATTTGGCAGACGCAACAGAGTATCCTTGCCCTATCATTTGTCCAAATGTGCGATTGCGACTAAACTGCGAATAAGCCGTAACCAACAAATCGCCCAAATAGGCTGAATGGTAATAAGTGCGCTCAACTGGGTGCACATGTCTAATAAAAACCTTCATCTCTTTTGTGCAATTGGCAACATAGGCTGCAAAAAAGTTATCACCATATCCCAAACCTTTCAAAATTCCACCGCCAAGTGCATAAACGTTTTTCAAAACAGTGGCATACTCTAGGCCGTAGATGTCGTTAGACGTAATAATTTTAATAAAACTGCAACTAAAAAGCTCGAAAGTCAAATCCCTCATGGGTTTTAATTTAGAAGCTGCCGTTAAAAAAGTAAGTTTCTCAAGAGCAATCTCTTCTGCATGCGACGGTCCGGTAATAATTCCAATATCGCGACTGGGGATCTGAAATTTTGTTTCTAAATAATTGGCCACAATCATCATCTCTTCGGGAACAATTCCTTTTACCGCAGAAATTATTTTTTTTTCTTCAAAATCTTTGGGAGTCAAACCCTCAAAAGCAGCATTAATATAAATGGATGGAATAACCAAAACCAATACATCCGAGCCCTGAATAACATTTTTAATATCTGTGTCCACATTTAATAAACGAGGATTTAAACGCACCGAACTTAAATATGCTTTGTTTACACCGGTATCTCTTACATATTCGGCTATTTCAGGTTCACGAACCCACCAATTTACATTTCGCATATTGGTTTGCAATATTTTCACAATTGCGGTGGCCCAGCTTCCACTGCCCAATACACCAACTTTTAATTGTTTCATGTTTTAGAGTTATATTTTTAGAGCTTTTGAAAATGAAGATTAATTAAAAAACTGTCTCATTCTTTCAAAAAAGCTATAATCTTTTTTATCTGGTTTTGGGACAAAATTTTCTGATTCAGCCATTTTTTCCAAGGCTTCTTTTTCTTCTTTTGAAACTTTTTTCGGGGTCCATACATTAATGTTAACAAGTAAATCTCCAGTTCTGTATGAGTTTAGCTCTGGCAATCCCTTTCCTTTCAGTCTCAAAACCTTACCACTTTGGGTTCCTGAATCAATTTTTATACGGGCCTTTCCATCCAGTGTGGGAATTTCGATTTGTGCACCAAAAACGGCTTCAGGGAATTTTATGTAGTGTTCTAAATAAAGATTATTGCCGTCTCTTTCAAAAAGCTCGTGTTTAACCTCTTCGATGACAACAATTAAATCGCCAGCAATTCCACCATTAGGAGCTGCATTCCCTCCGCCAGAAACCGAAAGTTGCATGCCTTCAGAAACACCAGCAGGAAGTCGGATAGGCACAATTTCTTCGCCCCGAACAACACCATTGCCAGCACATACCGAACATTTTTGAGTAATTACATTGCCCGATCCGTTACACGTTGGGCAGGTGGCTGTAGTTTGCATTTGACCCAAAAAAGTAGAAGTAACTCTTCTTACTTGTCCCGAACCATTACACGTTGTGCAGGTGTGAAACGAGCCTCTGTCTTTAGCACCAGAACCATCGCAGGTTGAACAAACAATCTGCTTGCGGACTTTTATTTTTTTCTCGACGCCTTTGGCAATTTCTTCCAGAGTAAGTTTTACTTTTACTCTTAAATTGCTGCCTCTTTGGACTCTTCTGCCACCCCCACGACTACTGCCGCCACCAAATCCACCAAATCCGCCACCAAATCCGCCACCAAAAATATCTCCAAAATGACTAAAAATATCTTCCATCGACATTCCGCCGCCATAGCCACCGGATGCCGAGCTTCCTACTCCGGCATGTCCATATTGGTCGTAACGTTGTTTCTTTTCAGCATTGCTCAAAATTTCGTAAGCTTCAGCGGCTTCCTTAAATTTTTCTTCTGAAGCTTTGTCGCCTGGGTTTTTATCGGGATGATATTGTATTGCTTTTTGACGGTATGCCTTCTTTATTTCCTGTTCATTTGCATCTTTTCCAACTCCTAAAACCTCGTAATAGTCTCTTTTTGCCATTGTAATTTATTTTGCAATCACCACTTTTGAATAGCGAATGACTTTATCGTTTAACATATACCCTTTTTCAATCTCATCTATCACCGAGTTTGGCTCAACCCCCTCCGGCAAAGGTATAATCGTTACTGCTTCGTGAAAATCAGTATCAAATATCTTATCTATAGCTTCAATTGGTTTTAAGCCTTTTTGCTGCAGTAATCGAATCATTTTCTGATAAATCAAGGTTACTCCTTCTTTGGTTGCCATCAACTCTTCCGAATCATCAAAATTTGCCAAAGCTCTTTCTAAATCATCAATTACAGGTAGCAAAGTTAGGATAAGATCTTCCGAAGCATGCACAATTATATCCAATTTTTCTTTTTGGGTACGCTTGCGAAAATTATCAAACTCCGAATATAGACGAATGTATTTATCATGTATTTCGGCTGCTTTTGCATTGCATTCTACAAGTTGCTGTTTTACAATATCTAATTCGCTCTCTTTTTTCTTGCCAAAAAAACCTTTCTTGTTTTTTCCCGACGAAGCATTTTCATCAGACGACTCGTCTGTCTGATCTAATTTATCTTCGGATTCCAGAGATTCATTTTCAATATTTATCGAACCATTTTCCGATCTCTCTAAATCAGGATTTTGTTGCTCGTCAAAGTTTTTATTTTCCATAATTCAATTTCTTTTTGACACATCTTTTATCAAATTGTTTGCCATTGCAAAAACAAGACAAAATGTCAGTTACCTAATATGTTTCTGTAATTCTCTTTCGTTATCACGATCCTTAATGCTTTCTCTTTTATCGTATTGGCGCTTCCCTTTTGCCAATGCAATATCTAATTTGGCATATCCTTTATCGTTTATCCACAATAATAAAGGAATAATCGTAGTTCCTTTTTCGGTCACTTTCCATTCCAGTTTTTTCAGCTCCTTTTTTGACAATAACAATTTCCGGTCAGCCCGTGGGTCGTGATTATAATGACCGCCATAACCATACTCCGAAATGTGAATTCCGGATGCCCACAACTCTCCGTTTAGAAACCGACAATACGAATCCGTTAGGTTTGCTTTTCCCTGACGAATCGATTTTATTTCGGTTCCCGTAAGCACAATACCAGCAGTAAACCTCTGTTCGATGAAGTAATCAAATTCTGCCTTGCGGTTTTTAATTTTTATTTGTTGCTTATTCTTGGTAGACATCTAAAATAATTAAGGATTGCAAAATTACATAAAAGATTGATAGGATAAAATTTTTTACAGAGATAATGAAAAGACCTAGAGCTAAGGCACCTATTTAAGCATGATTACAATAGCTTCTATTAAAACTGTCCAGAATTTTCCGAAAAATAACATATTGCAAATTACTCATCCTATCGCTTTGCATTTTAGCACTGCTTAGTATTCATCTATTTTTTAATTAGATTCTTGAAAATTCTGTTTAGTTTCTCTGTACCAATTATCTGAATAGCTTCTTGAGCCAGTGATTTTGTCTTAAAATAAACAAAGGAATGCGAAACGGTATTTGTTTTTTCAACATCAAAAGCACCACTATCCAAAGAAATAATGCTAAATTTTTCCTGATTTTCATCAGTCCAGTCTGGCTCCCATCCTTCGTTTAGTCCGTGAGCAATATTTAGCAAATCATTGATACAAAGCCACTTTTCAATATGTTGTTGCGAAGTACAATTATTTCGATCTGAATAAAGTGTCGTTTGGTTGGATTTTATTTTTCCAAACATATCAACAAACCATGCCGTTTTGTTATAAAAAAGCGATTTCATTATTTGGTCGAAAGTTTTCATTATGTATGTTTTTATTTATTTTTCAGACATCGTTTTAAGTAATGAATGAAAATACATTAAATCTTCAGATTTTTTGTGGTTGTCGTTCTCTTTTTCAGAAAGAGCGGTTGAATAAATAGTTTTAAGAATTAATTCACTGGGCACTACAGGAAGCATTTCCTTAGGATTATTCAAAGGCAAAATTGTGCTTCCTATCTCTTTTAATATATCTTTTGGAATCACATTTCCAAAATTGTATGGATCTATATAAAATAGAACATCTTTATAGACAATCTCTTCTGTTTTTTTATTTATGTCATTGACATAGCAAAGTATCGGACTTCCTTTATAAAGAACTCCTTTAATCGGAAGTTCAAGCTTTTTCGTCAAAATTAAATAGAGCAATGCAATGGAGCAGTGTGTATAAATCTTGCTTTGAAGCACTTGGTTCAAATAATTATATTTGGGATTGCTAATTTCAGCAGTATCTTTTTCAAACCGATGCACTTTGAACAAAATGTGATTAATAATCCGAACGGTTTCCAATGCCGTCAAATTTTCATTCAATTCCATCCAGATATTAATTCTCAGAGCTTCAACCTGATTTATAATCTCTTCGGTATTTAAATTAGGATATTGATAACGTGTAAAAATCAGATACCCTTCCAATATATCATCTGGGTTGTTTTGTAACCAATTTTCGGAAAGATTTAGTGCGTGATTTTTAGAAATATCATCAAGGATGTATTCAATCCGTTTTTGATATCCATCATCAAGACTCATCGATAATGCGTCTTCGAGGATTTCGGAAGTAGCGGGACCTATTTGCATAAAACGCTTATAAACAGACTCATAAACGCTCGAATCTGGGTCGTCCAACAAATCGAGAAGTGCATTAATTTCGTTTCGCAACGTATCTTTGATCATTCTATTAATATTGTTATTCTGTTAAGAACTGTTTCAATTAGGTTTCTCATCAATGGTTTATAATCTTTACTAAATGTTTTGCTCACTCGGTTGGCGATGGCCAGACAAACCGTCAGTGATTCATGTCCAAGTGCTTTTGACAAACCGTAAAGAGCAGACGTTTCCATTTCTAAATTGCATATTTTGTGATTCTCGAATAAAAAAGTTTCGATTTTTTCATTCATTTCACTATCCAAAATTGGCAAACGAATTACTCGGCCTTGAGGTCCATAAAAACCAGGTGCCGTACACGTAATTCCCTGAATCATGTCGTGAGCAATAGCATTCATCAATTTGGTGCTTCCTTTTACAATGTATGGTTTAGGCAAATTTTCAGGCCATTTTGTATGTTTGATAAATGCTTTTGTTAAATCTTCTTCAAAGATATTATTGGTTTTATAAAAGTGCAAAAGCCCGTCCATTCCTAATCCATGAGAAGAAGCAATAACCGAATCAACTGGAATTTCTTCCTGAACAGAACCGCAAGTTCCGATACGAATAAGATTTAGGGATGTTTTTTCCTCTTTGATGGTTCGAGTGTCAAAATCGATATTCACTACAGCATCTAGCTCATTTATGATAATATCAATATTATCGGTTCCCATTCCCGTACTCATTACACTCATTCTTTTTTGATTAAACTCTCCAGTATGGGTGATTATTTCACGGTTTATGCGTTTGTGTTCAATCTTATCAAACATCGACGATATCATTTCTACTCTACCTGGATCACCTACAAGAATAACGGTACCGGCAAGATGTTCTTTTTTTATATTTAAATGATATATACTTCCATCATTTTGCATGGGTAATTCCGAAATTTCAATTGCCTTCGTCATTTTTTATCTGTTTTTTTAAGTTTAAAAGTCATTAAATCAAAGTACTTTATTTACTTTAAACAAAAGTAGACAAAAAGAGGTACGAAAACAAATAATTCACGGATAGTTGCCAAAGAATTTTCTAACAAATAGCTGTTCATATTTAATAAATGCAGGAAAATTGTTTTTTATTATCTATATTTGCAACCATAATTTAGGGGTATTATTTTTTATTCATATTTATTGTTAACTTTCATTAGTATGTATAAACAATTTACTCGTTTTGTCGTTTGTGTTTAAATGAAAATAAATTAATTTTTTACCTATGAAATCGAATCTTATCATTCTTGTACCCATTGATTTTTCCCCAAAATCTTTACTGGCCTTTGAACAAGCAAAGTATTTAGCTAAAATTTCCAAATCCGATATCATGTTACTAAATGTAATACAACCGGATAGCAAAACTTTTTCCTTTATTCAAAGTATTTTTTCCGATGTTGAGAGAGCTACTCACAACCAGCGAATTGAAAACGGTATACGAAAACAATTAAACCAAATAATTAAGGAAAATTCAACTGCGGAAATTGATATTAAAGCGATGGTTGTTACAGGTAAAATTTACGACCAAATAATCGAAGTTTCAAAATCTCTTAATTGCAATTATATTGTAATTGGGGTGAACGATGCGGATGAAGAAAACGACTCTCACGTATTGGGATCGAATGCTTCTCGGGTTGTCCGAACTTCAGAAATACCTGTTATTACGGTAAATAATACGATTGTAAAAGATCTTAAAACTGTAATTTTACCTCTGGATTTAACCAAGGAAACTCAACAAAAAGTGGCAAAAGCAATTCAATTTGCAAAACTGACCAATGCAAAAATAAAAATTGTAACGGCTTTGCTTACTGATGACCCCAGCATTGTTAGTGTTTTGCAACACCAAATGGAGTTTGTCGAAAAATTCATCAAGGACAATTATGGCAATGTATCTGCGGATTTCGTTTTTGGCAACCATGACGACGACACACTTTCAGGCTTAGTGTTAAAATTTTCTGAAGAAAACGACGGCGACATCATTGTGGTTATGACACAGCAAGAAACCAAATTGATGAAACTTTTCATGGGAACTACGGCCTTGGATATTATATACAATTCGCCCGTTCCGGTTTTTTCTGTAGTCCCAAAAGAAATTAATCGATTGAAATACTAGAAAAAGGCTCTGCACATTCGTTCAAAACATTGTATGAGTTTATTTTTAGTGGGTTGTAGATTGTGGCATCAAAACGGCCTCCTTATCCGAGGCTATTGAACCCCAATTCTCGGGACAGACTGCCCTCCAAACGCTCCACTAGGAAAACTCAAGTGGCTGGATAGGATTTTCAATGGCAAGGCCTGTGAAGTCCGAAAAAAACAGAGTTTACTAATGTAAATGATGGGTTTTTCGGACGCGCATAAGGCAGCCAGTAGATATTATAGCCAGTCACTAATCGACCACATCTCTCAAATAATCGCATACAAAAGCCTGCCGCTCGGGTGTATTTTTGCCCATATAATATTCTAAAATTTGCTTTATCGAAGTCTCTTTCTTTAAAATAACGGGTTCGAGTCGAATGTTTTTGCCAATGAAATTTACAAATTCATTGGGCGAAATTTCCCCAAGCCCCTTAAAACGAGTTATCTCCGCGCGACTTCCCAGTTGTGCCATCGCATTTATGCGTTCTTCTTCAGAATAGCAATAAATTGTTTTTTCTTTGTTCCGAATTCTAAAAAGCGGAGTTTGTAGAATATATACATGGCCACTTTTCACCAAGTCAGGGAAAAACTGCAAGAAAAATGTCAATAATAAAAGTCGGATGTGCATCCCATCAACGTCGGCATCGGTAGCTATTACAACATTATTATAGCGAAGTCCATCCAAACCATCTTCGATGTTTAATGCCGTTTGTAAAAGATTAAACTCTTCGTTTTCATATACCGTTCGTTTGCTTTTACCATAGCTATTCAAAGGTTTACCTTTTAAGCTAAAAATAGCTTGAGTGTTGACATCACGAGATTTGGTAATTGAACCACTGGCAGAATCACCTTCGGTGATAAACAAAGTTGTTTCGAGTCGTCTTTCGTGATTTGAATCAAAATGCACCCGACAATCGCGAAGCTTGCTATTGTTTAAATTGGCTTTACGAGCACTCTCTTTTGCTAACTTTTTGATGCCAGCAATCTCTTTTCGCTCTTTTTCGGATTCTAAAATCTTACGATTCAGATTTTCAGCAACCTCTGGATTCATATGTAGATAATTATCCAAAGTTCGGCTTACAATATCTCCTATATATGTTCTTATGCTTGCTCCTTTTCCATTGGGCTCCATGGTATTTGACCCCAACTTTGTTTTTGTTTGAGATTCAAAAACAGGCTCCTGAATTCGGATGCTAATTGCGGCAACAATAGAGTTCCGAATGTCGGAAGGTTCAAAATCTTTTTTATAAAAATCTCGAATTGTTTTAATAAAGGCCTCTCTAAATGCTTGTTGGTGCGTTCCGCCTTGAGTTGTATGCTGTCCGTTGACAAAGGAATAATATTCTTCTCCATAATTTTTTGCCGAATGGGTAAATGCAAATTCAAAATCAGCTTCGCCCAAATGAATAATGGGGTAAATGGTTTCGTTGTTGATATTATTATCCAATAAATCGTATAAACCATTTTTGGAAACAAACTTTTTACCATTAAAATTGATGCTTAATCCTTTGTTGAGATAACAATAGTTTTGCACCATCTTTTCGATATAATCGAGGTAAAAATTATAATTGCCAAACATTTCGGCATCTGGAATAAACGTTACTAATGTTCCGGCTTGCTCATCAGAAGCCACTATGGGATGATCTTGAATAATTTTTCCACATTCAAACTCAGCCTTTTTGCACTTTCCTTCTCTAAACGATTCTACTCGAAAATAAGAAGAAAGAGCATTTACTGCTTTCGTTCCAACACCATTAAGTCCCACCGATTTTTGAAACACCTTAGAATCGTACTTCCCACCAGTATTCATTTTTGCAACGCAATCAATCACTTTCCCCAAGGGCATCCCACGGCCATAGTCGCGTACGCTCACTTTTTTCTCTTTTATCCGAACTTCTATACCTCTCCCATTTCCCATCAAAAACTCATCAATCGAGTTATCGATAATCTCTTTGATCAAAACATAAATCCCATCGTCCTGCGAAGTTCCGTCTCCCAATTTCCCAATATACATACCAGGACGTAAACGTATATGTTCTTCCCAACTCAACGACCGGATGCTATCATCCGAATATTTCTCTACTACATTCATTTTTTATATTTGCTACAAAAGTAATCATTCTTATCTGTCTGTAGATTGGTATACAACTTATTTTTCAACCATTTTATGTTGAAATTCCTAAAACCCAATTACTTTATATTATTATTGGCGGGTAAAATACAAATTTATTCGCAAGAAAAAGGAAAACACTCACTATTGCCTTTTTGAACAAGCTTTTTGTCTTTTTTCTTCATCGAATAGTTTTGATGTTCAAAAAGAGGTTTTACGGGATAGAAAAGATGAAAATAATGATAATGGAATGACAAAACGATTTTTCTATCATTGCAAAAACAGTACTTTTGTTTTTTTAAAAGAATTTAATGAACTGGACAAAAAAACAAATATCAATATTAAGCATAGTGGCAATAACCTCATTTATGGGGACATTTTTGATCTCTTCCATAAATATTGCTTTACCAGCCATCGAAAAGAGTTTTAGACTTAACGCAATCGAATTAAGTTGGGTGGTCACCTCTTTTTTACTTTCAACTGCAATTTTTTTACTTCCCGTTGGGAGATGGGGTGATTTAAGTGGAATTAGAAAACTTTTCAAAATTGGAGTTGTCATTTTTTCTTTGTCCTCGCTGATCTGTGGGCTTGCAGGAAGCGGTTTTTGGCTCATCATTTTTAGATTCATCCAAGGGATTGGTGCAGCTTTTACCAGCACTACAGGTCCTGCAATATTGGTTTCTTCATTTTTGCCAAAATATCGAGGGCGAGTATTGGGAATGTCGGTTGCCGCTGTTTATCTAGGACTTGCATTTGGTCCTTTTGTGGGAGGTTTTTTAACGCAATATTTGGGTTGGCGATCCATCTTTTTAATTTCGGCAGTCTTAGGAATGTTAACCGCAACCATTGCTTTTATTTTTCTGGGGAAAGACCAGACTGTTGACAATATAAATAAAAAAATCCATCTCAAAGGAACCCTATTTTACATCATTGGTCTGATTTGTTTGGTTTATGGCTCAGCCAATATACCCGCTGCATGGGCATGGATAGGAATGACTGTTGGTGCTCTTTTTTTGGTTTTATTTTGGTTTGTAGAAACACGCTCATCGGCACCCGTAATTGACACAAAGCTTTTTAGCCAAAATCGACTTTTTGCATACTCAAATATTGCAGCACTCATTAATTATAGTGCCACATTTGCAATTGTTTTTCTACTTAGTCTTTTTCTTCAAAAAGTAAAAGGATTAAATCCCCGTGATGCGGGTCTTGTTTTGGTTGCTCAGCCCATAATAATGGCTGTCTTTTCGCCATTGGCAGGACGATTGTCCGACAAAATACAGGCCCGATATTTAACAACTGCCGGAATGGCAATGTGTTCCATCGGTCTTGTCGCATTTTATTTTGTTGGAGAAACGACGCCTATATCCTTTATTGTGACAAATCTTATTTGGCTGGG
>JAQUGA010000029.1:0-9747 GCA_028684405.1 Bacteroidales bacterium
AAATCTCCCTTTTATAAGCAAAAATACAGCGAAATGTATTTTTCAAACGCAATATATAATTATTACATCCATCCACAATGGGATGATTTTGATTCCAATACACTGTATTTGAAAATATTATATGCGGATTATGATTTAGGGTTTTGTGTTATTGAGCTAATTGGAGAATGGAATGATTGCCTTTATAATGATATTAAATTTTTTAAAAGGAACATTATTGAAACACTGTTGGCCGAAAACATCAATAAATTTATATTGATCGGAGAAAATGTTTTGAATTTTCATTATTCCGATGATTCCTATTATCAAGAATGGTTTGAGGAAGTTGAAGATGGCTGGATTGTGGCTATGGGATTTCGACAACATCTCATCCATGAATTTAAAAATGCTGGTATTCAACATTATATTCAGTTTGAAAATGAAGAATACGCCATAAATTGGAGAATCATGAAACCCAAGGAGCTTTTTGTCCGAATTGAAAACGATTTTTTTAACCAAAATTTATTACTTCCAATATAAAGTTTGTAGGTTCAAAAAAAACACTTAATTTTGACCTATGATTTCTAAGTATCTTTTAAAAATTGCACATTACATAATTGGCGTTAGGGATAGATATAATATTTCTAATCAACATTTTATACTCTTTTTGAGTCTTATTATTG
The DNA here is from genome assembly GCA_028684405.1 of Bacteroidales bacterium. GTDB lineage: Bacteria > Bacteroidota > Bacteroidia > Bacteroidales > WCHB1-69 > JAQUGA01. The sequence goes on from JAQUGA010000029.1 coordinate 663, forward strand.
GAATTATTGGAGGCTTATCTTCCATTTTATTAAAAAACTTGGTTTTCTACACATCTCACTTTCTTCACAGTCGCTTCCCCGCTAATGAATACAACTTTTTATATCTGGCTTTTCCCATCATTGGGATAATCCTGACTGTGATTTATTTACGTGTTTTTATTAAAGATAAAATCAACCATGGAGTGAGTCGGATTTTATATGCCATTTCGAAAGACAAAGGCAATATTAAGCCACATAACATGTATTCATCTCTAATTTCCAGTACATTAACTGTTGGTTTTGGAGGTTCAGTCGGACTGGAGGCTCCGATTGTACTCACGGGATCAGCCATCGGTTCAAATATTGGAAGATTATTTAAAATGAACACGCAGACAAAAATACTTTTGATTGCCTGTGGTTCTTCTGCCGCCATGGCTGCAATTTTTAAATCGCCCATTGCCGCTATTGTTTTTGCCATCGAAGTTCTAATGATTGACCTTACGATGGGATCACTTTTACCACTGCTTATTGCTTCGATAACCGGAACTACTGTTTCTTTTCTTTTGTTGGGCAAAGATGTCATGTTTGACTTCAGTGTAACCAACAATTTCAACATGTCGAACATTCCATTTTATATCATACTCGGCATTTTTTGCGGATTTGTATCCCTGTACTTCACCCGAGCTTCAATGTACGTCGAAGGCATTTTCAAAAACATTAAGCGACAAGGGGTCAAAATATTGGCTGGAGGAGTTGGCTTAGGAATCTTAATTTTCTTTTTTCCAATATTGTATGGTGAGGGCTATCAAGACATTAACTACATCCTAAATGGGCAAGCTCACGAAGTGATGCACAACAGCTTTTTCTACGACTTTAAGGACAATGCGTATATGTTTTTATTATTCATATTTTTAGTATTGATTTTTAAAGTTATTGCAATGTCAATAACCAATGGAGCTGGCGGGATTGGAGGTGTTTTTGCTCCATCCTTGCTCATGGGGGGATTGTCGGGATATTTCATTGTCTTGCTTACAAAAACTTTTTCAAACTTGAGTCTTCCACACGAAAACTTCACCTTGGCGGGCATGGCAGGCGTGATGGCGGGCGTAATGCATTCTCCGCTAACCGCTATTTTCTTAATTGCAGAAATCAGCGGAGGATATCAATTATTCATTCCTTTAATGATTACTTCCGTTTTTGCTTACTTAACGGTAATCCCGTTCGAACGATATTCAATTTATAGCAAACGCCTTGCCGCACGAGGAGAATTGGTAACACACCACAAAGACAAAACCGCATTGCTGCATTTGAATATTATGGAAATGCTTGAAACCAACTTTTCAACCGTCGATAATGATGCCTCCTTGAGAGAGCTCGTAAAAGTTATTGCTTCCTCAAAACGCAATGTTTTTCCGGTGGTTGATAGCGAAAACAATTTTGAGGGATTGGTTTTTATGGATGATATTAGAGATCTGATTTTTAATCCAGAAATATATGATACTGTTTTTGTTTCTGAATTAAAATATACGCCCAAATGCACCATTGCTCCAGACGAGCCCATGAAAGAGGTAGTGCAAAAATTTGAAGAATCGGGAACCTACAACATGCCTGTTGTCGACCACAACAATAAATACATTGGCTTTGTTTCCAGAGCAAATATGTTTACCAATTACCGCGAAATTATTGAAGAACTTTCTCAAGACTAAAAAAAATGATATGATTAATTTGAAAAATGCAAAACTCGAAAGCCTTTGCATTCACCAAGTAGGAAATAAAACCAAAGGAGAAGAACTTCTTTTATCACAATCCACCACTCCGCTGCACAGCGAAAAACTGATAAAAACTTTGCACAAATTTTTCCTGTCACAGTTTAATGTAAACGAACTTTATTCTTTTTCATTCTCGAATGATGACTTTACGATGAATCCGCTTTTCAACTATGCCCTTGGAATATTTAGCATGCCAAATTCGCTTTTTAAAAACAGCATCGATATTGCCAAATTACTGTATGAAAACTCAACTCATCCACAAATAAAATCGGGAAATCTCTTTATAGCCTATTTTTCGCATGTAAACTATAATGAACAACTTACTGAAGCCGTGGGGATTTTTAAAGCCGAAAACAAACAGTCTTTTATCACTATTGAAGAGACTCAAAATCAATTTGTTTTGGATTGTGATTCTGGATTCAACAGTCGAAAAATGGATAAAGCGTGCTTTATTATCAACGGAAATGGAGATCATGGATTTCATGTATTAGTGGCTGATAATCCATCCAAATCATCCGATACGCAATATTGGAAAGAAGATTTTTTGAATGTAAAACCATGCAGCAATGAGTACAATCATACCAAAGAGTTTTTAAACCTGACCAAAACCTTTGTCGTTGAAAAACTAAAGGACGAATTTGAAATTGACAGAGCCGACCAAATAGATATGCTGAATCGTTCGGTGGATTTTTTCAAAAACAACGAACAGCTCGAAAAAGAAGCCTTTGTGAAAGAAGTTTTTGCCGATGAAAACATCATTAAATCGTTTATGGATTTCGACAAAGATTATTGTGTTCAGAGAGATGTAGTGATTGACGAATGTTTCGAAATTTCGCCCCAAGCCGTAAAAAAACAAGCCCGTTTTTTTAAAAGTGTTTTAAAACTCGATAAGAATTTCCATGTTTATATTCATGGAAATAAAGATATGATTGAACGCGGCGAGGACGAAAATGGAAGAAAATTTTATAAGCTGTTTTTCGACGAAGAAAGCTAAAAAGAGATTAAAATAAATGCTATTTGGCAAACGCAAAACAGACGTTTAAAACTCGTCTATGTTAAATTATTTGAATCTATTTCTAATACTCAGGATATACGTTTTTATAATGCAAATAGCGATTCCAAACATCGTTTACATATTTTTTGGTTCGCTTTCCATAATGATAGCCACTTTTGACTTCAGGCAAATTATAAATGGAAGGTTTTGCTTTTAGTATTAAACAAGAATCCACATTCGAATCCCAAACATTTGGGTCTTTTCCAAATTTAACGGCAATTCTACGAGCATCATCCACGTGTCCACTTCCTGTGTGAAAAGCTGCAACTACAAACTTAACGAGCTGCTCTTTATCACGCACTTCGTCTTTGTACTTATTTCTAAGATAATCGATTAATTTAGCTCCATGAGTAATTTGCTGTTCTCCGTTCATCGAAGGTGTAACGCCGAATTTTCTGGCTGTAGTAGGCATTAATTGCAACAAACCAAAGCTGCCTCCATCGCCAATTAAGCCCTCTTTAAATTTTGATTCCTGATAAATAATGGCACCGTATAATCGCCAATCCCATTTGTACTTTTGGCTGACTTTTTTTAAAACTTTATCATATTTCGACAATTCATTTTGTTTTTTAGATTCCATAGAATTTGAAAAACGCACCGGAGAATAGGAATAATGATAATATTTATGATACAGTTTTTTATACTTTTTAGTTTGCTTAAACTCCTCAAGCCAAACATTTACGGTATCTCTCAATACACTGTTTTTAGGATGAAAAACCCATTCTAAGGAAACACTGTCTGCCACTTCAAATGAATAATCAATATTGTCATAATAAGAAGCATAAACTCTGGCAACGTTTCTTTCGCAAACAGTATAATCGATGCTTTTATTGGAAACCTTTTCGATCAAAGTTTCGATACTGTTATCTGAATCGAAAAGAAATTTAAAATCGACATTATATTTCACTGAATTTCTTAATATAAATTCCGAAAAAGAGCTGTGTGCGGGCAAAGTAATTGTTTTTCCTTGCAAATTGGACCATTGTGAAACGAAGCTACTATCCTTTGACTTCCTTTGGACAAGTGTTAAAGGAGATTTTGAATGAGCTTCGCTATACAGTAAAAAAAGATTACGCAAATGCGTTTCCTTAATGTTTCCCGCCAATATATCTGATTTTCCTGCAACAAGCGTTTCAAAAGCACTAGCCGTATTATCGCGCACCTCAACGTGCAAATGTAAACCTAGATAGTGTGCCAATTCATTCAGCAGTTCCAATTGAAAACCAAGCGGTTTGCCTTTGAAAATATAATAATCAATACTATTGTAATTTAATGTTGCCTTTAAAACACCACTGGACAAAAGCAATTCGTATTGCTCTTCTGGGCTAATAACTTCCTGAATAATTTCTTTATCCTTGCAGGATGCAAAAAAGAGAATAAAAGAAAGCAGTATCAAAAATCTACTCATACATCTATTTTAAGTTAACAAAAAATCTGTGTTTGATAAAAAAAACAGCAAATACCTAGCTTTCGTAATCATAAAATCAAAGAGTAAAGTAAATAAAGGGAATAAATGAAGTTTGCTGAAGTGAGGTTTTCTTAACAAAATAACGTTGTTTTGACGTTTTCTTGCAAACACGATTGAGGCTGCAAATATAATAAAAAAAATTCTAAAACAGCAAACCTTCTGAATATTAGCAAAGTGCGACGTTGATTAAACTTAAAATGGGGAAAATAATATAAATTTCTTTAAAAATAATTGGACATTATAGGAAGTCTCGGTTGTTGGCTGGGTCTAAACGCCCTAGAATGAAAAGGTGCGCTTTTTAGTTTCGCTCAAAACGGGTAATTACTTCTTTGAAAATGTAATCACTGGACGAAATCCCAAATGGCAAGCTGATTCAGAATATTTCTCAGAAGATGTGTTTTTAATTTCAGAAGCTTTTGATTTCCAGTGTCCGCCCATGGCAATACCTTTTTCCTGAATCATTTCAGAAACATTTCCATTCATATTGTACAATCCAAATTTAGAAGGAAAATAAGATTGGGAAGGAGCCATAATATGCTCATTTAGAGAATCGTAGAAGGTGTGTGTTTTAACAGAATCAGCATTCTCCTCATTAAGACGAAAATAATTTGCCATCCATGCTCCTTTTTTATTTCGGGTATATTCACCCTCCCAGGAATAAGGATTTGTTTTTCCACCGTTGGAAGCAGCATAAGTCCATTCTAAGCGTGAAGGCAGTCGTGCAGTAACAATGAATCTTCCTTTATTCAAATCGCTGATTTTTCCTGCAAGCCATTCACAATAAAGCTGAGCTGCTGCGTAACTAATATTCACTATAGGATATTTTTTAAATGCCGGATGTCGGTGATAATAAGTAGCATAAGGCTCATTATAAGCCATTGGCGTTCGCCATTTTAGAGTGTCAATGGCAGCAATTTCAAGGGCTTTGATATTCCCATTATTTTGCAAATCGTATAAAAATTCTTGATAATCCCAATTGGTTACTTCAGTTTTCAACATCCAGAAAGCGTCTACGGAAATAGTATCTTTGCCGTCCAAAAATGAACCAGAAGGAATGTATACAAAGCCTTTTGGAACTTTTGCCTTAATTTTTTCTTTTTGTGCAAAAACAGAGGGGAAGCTTGCTATAAAAATAAGCAAACTTACGGTAGCAATTCTAATTGGTTTCATAAAGTGTGGTTTATCTATAATTTGAAACATCAAAAGTAAATAATAATATGAAATAAAATAGCCCTCAAAATTTGAGGGCTATTTATCATTTATACAGAAAGATCGTATTATTTCAATTCATGAATTACAAGTCCCGATCTGAGTTTTGGTTCAAACCAGGTTGTTTTTGGAGGCATGATGTTGCCCGTATCGGCAATGTCAATCAATTGTTGCATAGAAACGGCATACAATGCAAAAGCAACTTTCATTTCGCCATTGTCAACTCTGCGTTGCAATTCGCCTAGACCGCGAATACCGCCAACAAAATCGATGCGTTGTGAAGTTCTCAAATCGGTGATGCCTAAAATTTTATCCAAAACATGATCCGATAAAATTGTAACGTCTAAAACACCAATGGGATCGTTGTCGTCATAGGTGTGTTTTTTGGCCGTCATTTTATACCAATTTCCACTCAAATACATGCTAAATTCGTGCAATGCAGAGGGTTTGTAAATTTCGGCACCCATTTTTTCAACCACGAAAACTTCGTTCAATTTGTTTAAAAATTCTTCTTCCGACAATCCGTTTAAATCTTTTACCACGCGGTTGTAATCAATGATTTTTAATTGATTATCTGGGAAAATAACCGACATAAAATAGTTATACTCTTCTTTTCCAGTGTGATTTGGATTGTTTTTCTTTTGTTCGGCACCTACCAAAGCAGCTGCAGCAGTACGATGGTGCCCATCGGCAACATATAAATCTGGAATATCATTTGCGAAAATTTCTACCAAACGAGCAATAATTGCTTTGTCGCTAATCACCCAAAAATGATGGCCAAAGCCATCGTCAGCTACAAAATCGTATTCTGGAGTTTCGTTTTTAACAATGTTGTTTACAATTGCATCAATCTCTTTATGAGCAGGATACGCAAAAAATACAGGTTCAACGTTGGCATTGGTAATACGAACGTGCAACATTCTGTCTTGTTCTTTATCTTTACGCGTTAACTCATGTTTTTTAATGTGATTGTTGAAATAATCTTCAATGTGCGTACATGCCACAATACCATACTGAGTTCTGCCGTCCATGGTTTGACCGTAGATGTAAAGTTTTTCTTCCGCATCTTGAACCAACCATTTATTGGTTTTAAATTTATTGTAGTTTTCAACAACTCTGTCGTAAACTTCCTGACTGTGTTCATCAATGCCATGAGGAAATTCCAGTTCCGCTTTGGTAACACGCAACAAAGAATATTTGTTTCCTTCTGCTTCAACACGTGCTTCATCTGAATTTAAAACATCATACGGACGAGAAGCCAATTGTTTAACAATCTCTTTTGAAGGCCGTAAGCCCTTGAATGGTTTAATAATTGCCATAACTAATATGTTTTTATATGATTTTATATTTTATCGTACAAAACTACAAAAAATAGAGAAGTAAATTTGACTTTCAGAGGAAAATTATTTTTTCTAAAATTCAATATTCAACTCGTTTAGCATATCTAAACATATGGAAATACGTCGATCAAAAAATATCTAAACATTAATTAGCCTTTATTTGTTACTATTGTTACCTAAGATCACAGATTAGTTGAAAAAATCAATAATTTTGACCTCTATTTGATCTCACAAAAAACAAAACAGATGGAAATAACACGATTGTTTGACATTTTGGAACGTTATAGCAATAACTTCCAAAAGGAAGATGCTTTGGCTGGAAAAGAAGACGGAGCTTGGATAAGATATAGCACCGAAAAATATATTGAAACGGTAAATAACATATCCTACGGTTTGATGCAATTGGGTATCCAGAAGGGAGACAAAATTGCTACCATTACATTTAATCGTCCGGAGTGGAACTTTTTAGACATGGCAATTATGCAACTGGGAGCCATTCACGTACCTATTTATCCGACCATTAGCGAAAGTGATTACAAATACATTTTAAATCATGCGGATGTAAAAATGGTTTTTGTTGCTGGCTGGGAATTACTTCGGAAAATCGAACATATTTTGCCCGAAATTCCGACTCTCAACGAAAAAGAGATGGTTTATACTTTTAAAAACCTGAGAGGTTATAAGCATTTAAGCGAAATCATCGAACTGGGAAGGGCAAATCACAGTGCCGTGTATTTGCAGGAAATCAAAGATAGCATTCAGCCAGAGGAAGTGGCCACTCTTATATACACTTCGGGAACAACCGGGAATCCAAAAGGAGTTATGCTCACTCATCACAATATAATTAGCAATATTCACGCCATCGCACCCATTCCAAATGTGGGTTCGGAAGGAAAAGCCATTAGTTATCTGCCGCTTTGTCATATCTACGAACGAATGATTAATTATATCTGGCAGTATTTGGGCATTTCGATTTATTATGCTGAAAGCCTGGCCACCATTGCCGATAATATTAAAGAAATCAGACCAGAAGTGGTTTCTACCGTACCGCGATTGTTGGAAAAAATTTACGATAAAATCATCTTGACCGGTAGAAAACAAAAAGGCATCAAAAGGAAAGTTTTCTTTTGGGCAAACAAAATTGCGTTAAGGTATGATGTCAACGAAGATCAAGGTTGGTGGTATAACAAAAAACTTAATTTGGCTCGCAAACTGGTTCTAAATAAATGGAAAGCAGCCTTGGGTGGGAACATTAAAATTATTGTTTCGGGCGGTGCGGCACTTCAACCGCGATTGGCCAGAGTTTTTTGGGCTGCCGAAATACCTGTTTTGGAAGGATATGGACTTACCGAAACATCCCCTGTTATTGCTGTCAATAGTTTCTTCGAAAACGGATTGAAAATCGGAACGGTAGGACTTCCTTTGCCCAACTTGGAAGTGAAAATTGCACCGGATGGCGAAATTTTATGCAAAGGCCCTTCGGTGATGAAAGGCTATTATAAAGCAGATGAGTTGACAAAAGAGGTCATCGACGAAGAGGGTTGGTTTCATACGGGAGATTTAGGAACATTTGAACCTGAAGGACAATTGAAAATTACGGGACGCAAAAAAGAGATGTTCAAAACTGCTTTTGGAAAATATGTAGTACCGACTTTAATTGAAACTAAATTCTGCGAATCATCATTTATCGACACCATGATGGTTGTGGGAGAAAACCAAAAATATGCCGCCGCCATTATCGTTCCTGATTTTATTTACCTGAAAAATTACTGCAAACGAAGAGGCATTGAATATTTAAGCGATGAAGAGATGGTAAAACATCCCGAAGTTTTGAAAATATATAAAAAAGAAGTCAGCCACTACAATGCTTTCTTTGGAGAAACAGAACAAATTAAAAAGTTTACTTTAATGGATTATGAATGGACGGTCCAAACTGGAGAACTTACCCCCACTCTGAAACTAAAAAGAAATTTCATTTTTAAAAAACACAAAACAACAATTGATTCTCTGTTTCCAAGCGTATCTCAGGAGGAATAAAATTTAGTTTGTTTACTCTATTTATTAAACTACATAGCTTGTTTTCTTTTTTGAACCACATAGATAATATGATTAAATCCAAAAAAAATTCATTTTTGGCAGATATTTTTTTTGAAAATTTTGAATTTTCATCAAAAAAATAAGTTTATAAACACTGTTGTCCGATATAAATCGTATTATCTTGTGTAAAACTCAGTATAATAAGCGAATATGTATAAAATAAAAAAGA
>JAQUGA010000029.1:9847-16695 GCA_028684405.1 Bacteroidales bacterium
TTTATTTTCACTCCATACAGCTTCGACCGCCATTTCAAACGTGTAGTATAATCCATTTTTGAAATAAATTATCAATGAGTAGACAAGCAGCAACACTTACCTAACAAGCTCTTTTTCACGATACGTCTTCATGTAAAGTCTAAAGTCTTCGACAGAAACAAACTCATAATCAACTAAATATCGCATTCCCAAAATCCCATTTCGAGAATAATATATAACTCCGGCAGCCTCTACAGCCATGTCATAATCGGGAAAAAGACGAATTCCTGAAATGTTTTGATAGGCATTGTTTTCAAGAGTAAAAATGCTGGTTGCAGGAAATTCTGAAGTATTATCATAGTATTGTTTTACCTGGAATTCGAAAAAATGAACCTCTTTGATGATTTTTTCTTTTGATAATGAATTAAGTCCAAAAAACAAACCAGTCATCATTGGTGCAAAAGCAAAGATTAAATAGAATCTGTGTTTTTTCATAAACGGATAAGGCAAAAAAGTGAAAATTAAAGTAATAATACTTGCAACAAGATAAAACAGAAACAGGGAAACATTGGGAATGAATGTATTTAGTGTAAATTCCAAAAAAAGTAAGAGAGCCGCAAAAGCAGTTGAGAAGTATATAAAAGTCGTTGAACTTACAATGGCAAACAGTGACTTTTGAATAATTTTAGCACTCAATTTAGGCCCTCTTCTGTTCATGCGAAGCAAAACAATTGTATTCGTAAAAATGAAAACAGAAAAAACAATTGCACCTGCAACTGACTTATTTATGAGCATATATACTAAAAATGAGATAAAAAAAACATAAAAAATCATGACAATGATATAATCTCCCAATTTAATTATCTCGGTCATTGATTTGTAATAGGGTGAATTTATAAAATCTTGATATCTCATTTGGGCAGCTTTACGCGCTTCTTCTCTGGCTTTTTGTTGGGCGTCTTCGGTCCATTTATATTTTGCTTGAGCCGTTTTTTGTCCATGATAAGATTTTTTTAAGCGGTTCATCAAAAACTCATAGGCTTCCGTAAGCAATACAAATTTTTCGTGTGCATTTTCAAGTTTGCTCACATCGGGGTGATATAGCTTTGCTTTTTCACGATATGCTTTTTTAATCGCATCTTCGCTTGCATTTGCCGGAACGCCCAATATAGTTAGATATTTTTCTATCATTTGCGGTGTAAAAAAAAGCAAACTTACTGTTTTTTACACAATTGAACCAGAAAAAAATAACAAAACAATAATTCATAAACACACTGAATTAAATGAATTTAATTCAAAAAGCCGTACCTTTGCAATGTAAAACAGACATTATGGACACAAGTTTAGAAATAATTATTTGCATGGGTAGTTCTTGTTTTTCGAGAGGAAACAAAGAGAACTATCAAAGAATCAATCAATATTTAAAACTGAATAATTTAGAATCGAAAGTGACTTTTAAGGGCAAACATTGCATGAATAAATGCGAGGAAGGTCCTTTACTTATCATAAACGGCAAAGAATATTCAAAAGTAAAACCCGAAGATATCCCATTTTTACTATCTAGTTATTTTGACCCCAAATAATACATTATGGAATCATTATTTAGCGTTAGCCCTAACAAATGCACCTTATGCTTTTCATGCATTCGAAATTGCCCAGTTAAAGCCATAGACATTGATTCAAAAAACGAAAAAGCAGTAATTTCAGATGAGCGATGCATTGGATGCGGGATTTGCTATAAAATATGCCCTGAAGATGCAATTGGATACCGCAAAGACTTTGATAAAGCGGTAAAAGCATTAGAGTCCGACTCTACGAAAATCATTCTCTGCGACCCTGCAATTGCTTCCGAGTTTGAAGACATCAGCGATTATCGGAAATTTGTTGGAATGCTGAAAATTACCGGATTCGATTTTGCCTACGAAACTTCTTTTGCCATTGATTTAATGGCGAAAAAATACAAAAAACTTTTCAAGCAGTCGAAAGGCAAACTTTATATCAGTTCTTATTGCAGTACCGTTGTTGAATATGTTGAAAAATACACACCAGAAATCATTCAAAACTTGGCCCCCATCGGCTCGCCTATGATGCTGTCGGTAAACCTTGCTAAAAAAATCCACCCCGGCGAAAATGTAGATGTATTTTACATCACTCCTTGTATTTCTGTAAAAAACGAAACTCAAAAATATGAAAGTACAAAGCAAACCATTGTTTTGACTTTTGATGAAATTCGGGATTTGTTCGTTCACTATAATATTTCCGAAAATATTGCCGAAAGTGACGACTTTGACCAACCTTTGGGTTTAAAAGGCTTGCTTTATCCTATTAATACAGGTATTTTGGACACTTTAGAGATGGACGATTCGGTATTCGACAGTCCAATTATGAGCATCGAAGGCACCAAAAACATTCACGATGCTTTCGGAACTTTTATTCATGATTATACCGACATCAACAAACATCTGAATGCTTTTTATTGTGAAGGATGCATCATGGGACCAGGAACAACTTCGAAAACCAATAAATATCAGCGAAATTCAGCTGTTCTAAAATATTCTCAAAAGAGATTGGCTTCCATTGACAAAAAACATTGGGAAGAAAACATAAGTTCTCATTCGGATCTAAATCCGGTTCCCGTTTTTGTAAAAAATGACCAAAGAAGGAAACCGCCTTCGGATAAGATTGTAGATGATATAATTGACACATTGCATAGCAATCCTCATAAAAGTGAAGGATGCGGAGCTTGCGGCTTTACCAATTGTCAGGAACTTGCCGAAGGCATTCACATGGGATACGGTCACGCCGATATGTGTTTACGCCGCTCCTTAAACAGCCAAAAATCATATTCGAAATTTATGAAACAAAACGATGAACGCATAAAGATGTATAAAGATGAAATAAATACATTCCGCGAGACCATCGAAAAGACAAATAAAAGCATTGAGGAAAAGTCGGAAACCATCTCTCGTACCATTAATAGCCTTTCCGTTGGAGTGGTATTTTTTACGGCCGATATGAAAATTCAAGAAGCCAACAAAGGTTTGGTAAATATTATTGGAGAAGAGGCAGAAATGATTAACGATGTAATTCCTGGAATGAAAGGAGCTGATATTCGTTCTCTCCTTCCCGCTGCTGTTAGCAGTACATTTGAGTATGCCATCAACAACAACGAGTCCATTCACAACAAAGATATTACCATTGGCGAAAACAAATTTATTTTAAGTGTGTTCAATATTGTAGAAAACCAACTGGCCGGTGCTATTTTCCGATCTTTCCATGCTCGCGAAGTGAAATACGAAGAGTTTGAAAACAGAATTATCGAAGCCATTGACCAAAACCTAACGATGGTGCAAAATATTGGATTTTTATTGGGCGAAGGAGCTTCAAATACAGAGAGGATGCTAAACTCGGTTATTGAATCATTTAAAGCAGAAAAGAAAAAATAATGGACAACGATTTTTTTATAGAGATTAATCATACGCAGCACAATCACGACAAAGAACGAATTTGCGGGGATATTTTTCTTACTGATAAAGTCGTTGAAGAAAATCGTCGAATTGCTGTTCTTTCAGACGGAATGGGTCACGGTGTGAAAGCCAATGTTTTGGCAACCCTAACCGCCAAAATGGCTCTCAATTTTACCCGAGAACATCGTGATCCGGCAAAAACAGCAGAAACCATTATAAAAACATTGCCCGTATGTAGCGTACGTAAGGTTTCCTATTCAACTTTTGCCATTTTCGACATTGAATCTGATGGAAAAGTGAGTATTTTAGAATATGAAAATCCTCAATGCATTATTACCCGAGGTGGAGTTATATTTGAGCCAGAATGGCAATGTTTGCTGCTAGATTTGAAAGATAATGACCGGAAGGAATTAATGTATTGCTCTTTTTATGCAAAAAAGGAAGACCGAATTATTGTTTTTTCGGATGGCGTAGTACAGTCTGGATTGGGAAGCGAAAAATTCCCTTTTGGCTGGCCTCGAGAAGATATTATTGAGTATGTTTTAGATTTAATTGATAGAACTCCCAATATTTCGGCCACCCAACTCTCGTCGAAAATTGTTTCACGTTCTAATATGCACGACAATTATAAACCAAAAGATGATATAACGTGCGGAGTCATTTATTTTAGAGATCCTCGCAAGATGTTGCTCTGTAGCGGACCTCCCTACGAAATAGAAAAAGACTCAGAATATGCAAAAACGGTTAAAAACTACAAGGGCAAAAAAGTTCTTTGTGGGGGAACTACCGCAGATATTATTGCAAAAGAGCTAAAAAGGAAAATTTCGGACGATCTTGTTTTTGAAGATTTCGAACTGCCGCCCATCTCTCACATGGAAGGCATTGATTTGATTACAGAAGGAATTCTAACCCTAAGCAAGGTGTATGCAATCTTGAAAAAATTCGATAATAAAACAATTTTAGGCAATGGACCTGCTGATTTAATTATCAAAATGTTTTTCGAAAGTGATACCATTGATTTCATTATTGGAACCCGAATCAACATTGCTCATCAAGACCCAAATTTACCATTAGATTTAGAAATTCGCCGAACAGTCATCAAAAAAATAGCCCGGATTTTGGAAGTAAAGTTTTTTAAAGAAGTATCCATAAGATATATCTAAAATCCTTAAAAAAAACCTGCTCTTTTTATTTACAAGCCATATTTGGGAACGACAGCCCGCAATGCTCTAAGTTCTGAAAGCAGCACCTCATCCTTCGAATAGATATCGGAATAAAACAAAACATTTCCATTCATATCGTAAAACGAACTATAATAACACACAAAGAGCGGGATTCTTTTCTTAAATCTAAAATCTGCCTGCTGTTTGCGTTCCAGATGAGCATTCACGGTATCTACAGTTGCAACATTTTCCTCGCCTTCACGTATTTTTTCAAATTTCTTTTGTGCCAACACCAGGTTTTTCTTCTTCAATAAATCTTCATTATAATGCAACATTCCTTGCTCAAATTCGAGTAGTTTCTTCAAAAACTCAAATGGCTTTTCAAGTCGCATGCAACCATGACTAAACGCTCGTATATTTCGTTTAAAAAAGCGTTTTTGAGGAGTATCGTGAAGATATACATCATGTGAATTATTAAAATAGAATTTCACCAAACCCAAAGCATTGTGAGCACCTGGCGTTTGCACAATCCGATACGGAAAGTTTGAACGATTCAATTTTGACCAATTAATCGTGACTGGATCGATCATTTCTCGTTGATGATTGGTGATAATGTATTTGTTTTTTGCGAGGTAATTAATATTTCTTTTCACCAACGGAAGCGTTTCTTGTGTAGCAATGCTGTAGGGCAAATTCCAATCGGGCAAAACCGTATATTTAGTAATGGAACCTGTCAATTCTGGTGTCGGATTTCTCTTTGTTCCGGTCACCACTTTATGAGTCGAAACCAATTCATTCTGTTCAATCCAAAACAAAGAAAAAGTGGGAATATTAATTAAAATAAAAGAATGAATGGAGTCAAAATCCGGATGTTTTAGTTTTTCAATTGTCAACATGGCTTGTTCGTGATAGAAATCAAAATCTTTATTTAAACAAACGACGGTCAGAGAATCAGGTTTTCCCGATGATTCGATTCCAAATAAATATTGAAATTGCTGAATAGCATTTCTAATATTCTGAAAATTAGCAGAATCTCTTTTATCAAGAAGTTCAAAGAAATTCAAGCGTTGAATGGTTTGTTCGTAACAACGAATTGAATCATCCTCCATAAAAGGAATATTTGATTTGGGAAATCCATTATAATTATCATAAAATCTTCCCCAGGCTTTGGTGTAATTCTGATAATGTACATTTTGAGGTTCAATAATTGATGGGATTGTCGAAGGCGATTCGTGAAGCAACAATTCCGCAAAATTGAATATTTCTGGAAGTGTATCTTTTTTTTGTGACCAACCATATGCAAGATGATGACAATAATTCAAATAAGCATCTGTCAGAAGGAGGTCGGCAATCACTTTGGATGTCTTTCTCAAAAAAGAATTTTTTCTGTTGAATATGCGTATTTGCTGTTTTATTTGAGGCAAGTGATAAAAAGCACAATCCAGTCCTTTGCTTTTGGCCATGCTCATTTGAAAAATAGCAGTATCAGCATTATTTTTTATCAAAAGTGAATCGAACCAAAGAAAATCATAGTTATTTTGCGAGTAAAGAGTTTTCAAATCTTCGAGTTGAGTGATAAAATCGGAATTTAAAAGAGAAAAATCTGTTTCGCAGAATACTCTGATGTAATTATATTCGGAATTTACATTTTGAAAAACATCTTTGTCTTGATTTGTTTTTCGACAGCTAATGGTCATCAATATCATGAAAAAAAGCAGAAATTTTAGATCCTTCATACGTAGATTTTAGATTCATATTTTTAAAAAAGTAGACCCATAAAAAAATAAATAAGCAACATAAAAACAGAAACTACTTTTATTACGATCCCGGCCAAAAAACCAAGAAAGCTACCAAAAGCCGCAGTAAGAGAATCCTTTTCATTTTTCCCATACAGAATTTCCCCAATAAACGCTCCCACAAAAGCACCAATAAATAAGCCGAGTGGCCCAGCAAAAAAGCCCGTAAACATTCCTAAAAACATCCCAATTAATGCTCCGTTTGATCCCCATTTGGAGCCACCAAATATTTTAGTTCCATAGGCGGGAACCCAGTAATCTAGAATTGTAATAAAAAGGATAAAAAGTCCCCAAATAACCAGCGCCCAGGTTGAAAAGGGAGGTTCTTTGCTAAATTGCATTGCTAAAATACCAGCAAATGCAATGGGTGGTCCTGGAAGAACAGGAACAAAACAGCCGATTAAACCAATTATCCATAAAATTACAAACAACAAAATCCAGAT
>JAQUGA010000030.1 GCA_028684405.1 Bacteroidales bacterium
CGCTCTTCCGATCTATCAAGCACAATGATTCCAAAACCGCATGATAAATATGCAAATTCATCTTTGATTTCAATATTATTTATTGTTTTTTTGCCAGGAATAATTTTTCGCTTAATATCGGGAATATTAAAAACCACATCATTAATTAAAAGATCAACATTGGTATTTTGGTAAGCGATAACCAATGATTTATAAGTTTCTGAATAGGCAATAGCCGAAATTCCAACATCCGAAAGTCCTTCAATTTTGGATAGGCGATGCATGCTATTTTCTGCTTTTTCAACATAATAGATTGTTTGAGGTGTTGCGGCATATACCCTACTGCCAGCATCAGCAACCATGATGACTTTGTTGTATGGCAAATGGTCGCGCCATGTACCAATAGGAATTTGGGCTTGTAAAACAAAAACATGAATAACAGAAAGAACAAGTAAAAATATCTTTTTCATTAAACTTCAATTAGAGAATCATTCCGACAAAAATAATGCAATTAAAGCACACTATGAATTAACCCCAGAAAATTTAATTTATTGTATGAAAAACAAAAACTAATCATTGAAGTTTCTTACAATTTACGAAAAGGTGCGACGGCTCTTTGGTAGATTCCATGGACGTATGCGATGGCCATACCATAATTGGTGACAGGAATTCCATTTTCAATAGCTGGTTTAAGACGATTCAGCAATTGCTTTCGGGTCACCATACAACCACCACACTGAATAACCATCGCATATTTTTTCATGTCCGAAATAGCATCCAATCCAGCAACAAAGGTATATTCTAATTTTTTACCGGTAAAATCAGTGAGCCAATGAGGTATTTTCACTCTGCCAATATCTTCACAAGAAACATGATGCGTACACGATTCCAAAAGCAATATTTTATCGCCATCTTTTAAGTTTGAAATATGCGGTGTTCCTTCCATGTAGTGTTCAAAATCGCCTTTTAAACGAGCCAAAATTATCGAAAAACTAGTTAAAGGAATATCTTTAGGAATAGCTGCATCAGCTTTTGAAAAAACCTGACTATCACACACCACCAAATCTGGTTTTGGGTTCATTTTCGAGATGTAAACTTCTAGTTCACTGTCTTTTACAACAACGGCAATGGCATCATTGTCTAAAATATCGCGAATTAATTGCACTTGAGGCAATATCATCCGTCCTTCAGGAGCGGCAATATCAATGGGAGTAATCATCATTACCGTATCGCCAGGTTTTATCAAATCACCAATCAAGCTATTGGTTTTATATGCAATTTCAGGAATTTTTTCTCGAATTGCATGAATAACTATTTCTAAATTTGTTTTGTATAAAGCACTAAAATCGATTAATTCAGTGTTGAATTTCTTAACTTTCTGACGAATCTGATCCGAAGATGGAGCAATATCGCTTTTATTATGAATGCAAATCCAAGGCACTTCATTTTTCTTAAAATCTTGAATTATTTTAAGTTCAACCTCCTCAAATTGATTATTGGCAATCATCAAAATTCCAAAATCAATAATTTTCATGGTTTCCAATGTTTTTTGCACCCTCTTAGTACCCAAGTCGCCCGTATCGTCAATTCCAGCGGTATCGATAATCACCAATGGACCAATGCCATGGATTTCAATGGATTTTTTAACCGGATCGGTGGTGGTGCCAGCAATATCCGAAACAATGGCTACTTCTTGGTTTGTAAGAGCATTAATAAATGAACTCTTGCCATTGTTGCGTCTGCCAAAAATACCAATATGAGGTTTTCTATCTCTACTTTTACTCATGTTTGAATGATTTTGAAAACATCAACGAAATTACAGAAAAATACAGTTTGTTCTCTGAAAAACAGATAAACTACAATTAAAGTTCAGAATGCAGTTCAAAGTTTTTCACCAAGGCTTCATCCTTGCAATTTTCGAGCAATTTCCGTACCGTTAGCATTAATTCTGGATGAATCCAATCGGGCACAATATCGAAAAGCGAAAGTAAAGTGAATTTTCGAAGATGAATTTTGGGATGAGGAACATCCAATTCGGGTGAATGAATAATTTCTTGATTAAAAAAAAGAATATCCAAATCGATGGTTCGTGATGAATATGATTTTGACAATGGATCTCTCACTCTTCCCAACTGTTTTTCAATCTCAAAAAGTTGATGAAGAACCTGATGGGCGTCCAACTTAGTTTGTACCATCAAAACTCTGTTTAAAAACCAAACATCACTCTCGAAACCCCATGGTTCAGACTCATATGCTTTGGAGATAAGTTTCACTAAGCCAACATTTTCGGCAATCCGTTTTCTCGATTCCTCAATCATTTTGTAACGGTCACCGATATTCGACCCTTGAAGTATTAAAGCAATATTCATGTTTAATTAAGAAAAAAGCTGTCAAATATTTTATTTGTAAAATCAGTTCAAAATTTCATGCAGACCAATAACAATTCCTAAAGTTGCACTAAATTCATGCAATCTTTCATTTTCATATTTTTTGTTCTTGGCAAAGAAATAATCTGCATTTAAAGTAAGGCCAAATCGATCCGTTATCATCAAGTTTGCTCTTGCGCCTGTATGGAACACAAAAGAAGTATATGTCTCTTTCGCAAAATCGAGAGTTGCAGATTGTACTGGATTGCCATAAAATTGATAAGGATAAATTTCTTCATACAAAATCGATCCTTTTGGCGTATTGAGTCTTTGCAATCCTGCTCCACCAACAAATGTGAAAGAATACCTCCAATCGGGCATGGCTGTCAAATAAGCATTAAAAGTATAATTTTCGACAACATAATTACTTAAATCTGCCGTTGTTTTAGTGTAATTAAATCGAGGCGTATTTACTCTTTCGTCGGCAAACTTATTAGGAAATGGCTTGTGAAAACCGTGGTTTGCCTGCAATCCTATCCCAAAAATATAATTGAAGTAGTAAGCTCCTTCCAGTTTTCCATAATATCCAGGAAACTCAGAATCCAGAAAACTAATATTTCCTGCTCCTCCAGTAAAACTTATAAAACTTGGATGGATTTGGTAATATTGGGCATTTAAACCAACAACCGTAAACAGTACTATAAATGATAAAACTAAGCTTTTTTTCATAATCATATAATTTAATCTTGCTAATTTATAAAATAAAATGAAACGACCTACAATATTACGAGAAATAATTAAAAATGTTTCAAAAGACAATAAGATACTAGGCAGAGGAGTAGTGTTTTTGATATTATCTTTCTTGGTATGGCATAACTGCATCCATTTTAACATCAAAAGCTGAGACGGGAACCGATTCTACAAATTGAAAATCAAAGCATACTCCCATTTTTACAGCATTTGTTTTAACAAGAAACTTATCATAATATGCTTTTCCACGTCCCATTCTATTGTTATTGGAATCAAATGCAAGTCCGGGCACTAAAACTAAATCGATGGACTTATAATCTGTAAACAAATCACCTATCGGTTCCAATATGCCAAAAGCAGTTCCTGCAGCCAAAGAATCCAAGCCTTGAAAACGTCGTATCTCAAGTTCATCACCATTTACGCAGGGCAATAAAAACTGTTTTTTGTCCTGCCATTTTAGGATTAAATCCGACAAATCGAGCTCGTCTTTCATCGCCCAATAGGCCATCACAATATTCGATTTTAAAAAATCGGGATGTTTTTCAATCTCATTTACCACAAAATGCGATTGTTCTGATCGTTGCTCCTGAGTAAAATTTCTTTTAAAGCTTCTTATTTGCTTTCTTAACTCAATTTTCTGTTCTCTAATAATTTTGTTTTCCATGTTTTATAATTTTTTGACAAATAAACTCAGCAGCTTTCCCATTTCCAAAAATATCAGGAAAAAACAAATCCTGTTTATTAAGATATAAATTAAAATTCTCAATAATTTTCTCACGATTGGCATCTACAATTTTGGCACAATCAGCATCTACAATTTCCACCCACTCAGTTTCGGAACGCAAAATTAAACAAGGCTTTTTAAAGAAAAAAGCTTCTTTTTGGACTCCGCCAGAATCCGTCATTATTAATTTGCTATTCGATTCCAACTGAATCATGTCAAAAAAAGAGACCGGTTCTGTGATTTTAATTCCTACTGCGGTGGTAAAATCTTGGTATAAGTGACTGTCCAGCATTTCGGGCAGTTTTTTAGCAGTTCGGGGATGCAGTGGTAGAACTATTTGGATATCATTTTTTTGTGATATTTCGAGCAGAGCACGAACAATATTTGTCAATCGTTCTTTTATATCCGTATTGTTATCTCGATGAATGGTGCATAATACAAATTCGTTGGGTTTGAGGTTCATCTTTTGTAAAATCTGCGAATCTTTCTGTGCTTTTTCTTTAAAAAACAAAGAGTTATCGAGCATCACATCGCCACAATGAAAAATAGCAGGATGGTCAACATCTGCTTTTTGAACGTCCGTATTTGAAAAGCCTTCCTTAATAAGATTTTGAAATCCTGTTTTGGTGGGTGTAAACAAAAGTGTAGACGCATGATCGGTTATAATTCTGTTTATCTCTTCGGGCATCGATTTATTATAGGATCTCAGTCCTGCTTCTACATGGATAACAGGCAAATGCAATTTGGCCGCACTCAAAGCACCAGCCAAAGTTGAATTGGTATCGCCATAAACCAACAAATAATTTGGTTTTTCGGAATTAATTAAATTCTCAATTCCGAGCATCATTTTGGCTGTTTGGGCAGCATGCGACATCGAACCCACATTCAAATTATGATGCGGCTCGGGGATGCCCATTTCCTTAAAAAAAACATCCGACATATTGGCGTCATAATGTTGACCTGTATGAACTAAAATTTCCTGAATCTGGTGGTCAAATCCATTTTTGATAGTTCTACTAATAGCGGCCGCTTTAATAATTTGAGGGCGTGCACCGATAATGGTTAAAATTTTAATTTCCATATCTTTATAAAAACAATTTATGAGAAGAGTCTTGGTAACTATAGTAACTATTTAGACCTAAAATTATGTGATCTAACACTTGGATTTCCAGGAATTTACCAGCATTTATCAAACGTTCTGTTATCTTATCGTCTGCCAAACTTGGTGCTAAATTTCCAGAAGGATGATTGTGTACCAAAATCATTCCCGAAGCTTTGTATTCGAGTGCTGCAATAAACACCACTTTGGGGTCGACAATGGTAGATGAGAGTCCACCAATACTAATTTGTTTATCGGCAATAATCTTATTGCTTCGGTCTATAAATATCGCCCAAAACTCTTCTTGATGCGTGGATGAAATAAGCGATTGAGCATATTTGTATGCCTCCTGACTGGAACTGATTTTATAGCGTTCGAGCACTTGGGCTTTGAGGCGGCGATTTCCCAATTCTAAAGCAGCCAAAATACTAACGGCTTTTGCCTCACCAATTCCCTGATATTTAACAAGTTCGGAAATGCTAATTAAAGAAAGTTCGTTTAAGTTATTTTTTTTATCGCTCAATATTCGTTGCGCCAAGTCGACAGCGGTTTCTTTTCGGTTTCCCGAACCCAGCAAAATGGCAATTAATTCAGCATCCGAGAGCGCCTTTCTTCCTTTTAACAACATTTTTTCACGGGGGCGATCGTTTTCATCCCAATCTTTGATTCCAAGCCTTTTCACATCCTTGTCCATTTTGCTAAAGCATTTTTTTTCGTTTTATAAAATAAGGCATTAAAATTTGGTGAAACCCTTTATTAATATCTGCTTCCACATAGTCAATTTGAAATTGTCCGCACTTCATTTTCAGCTCTTCAAAATACTCTTTCATCGCTTTCACATAAAGTTCTTTCACTTCATTGGGATGCAGTTTCAATTCCTGATTGCTTTCCAAATCGATAAAACGATAGGGTCTATTCTGAAATTCGAAATCGATTTCCGACTTTTTATCCAATACATGAAAAAGAATTACTTCGTGTTTATTGTGTCGCAAATGTTGCAAAGCGTCGAAAAGATCGTCTTTTCGAGAAATATCGTCGAACATATCGCTAAAAATAACCACCAAAGAACGTCGATTAATCTGCTCGGCAATTTGATGCAAAGTATCAATAGCGGCTGTTTTCTTCTTATTGTCATCAGCTTTTATAGAAAGTATCTTTTCCAATTCGCCAAAAACATATTTCTGATGGACATTGGAAGATTTGGCAGGCGAATTAAATTCAATTTGCTCATTAAACACACTTAAACCAAAGGCATCTCTCTGTTTTTTAAGCATTTGTATTATAGATGCTGCGGCGTATACGGAAAAAACCAATTTGTTGGGATTTTCAAAACTAGCCTCTTGATTTACTGGATAAAGCATTGAAGAAGAGGTGTCAATGACAATACGGCAACGCAAATTGGTCTCTTCTTCGTATTTCTTTACAAAAAGCTTGTCGCTTCGAGCAAATAATTTCCAGTCGATATGACGAGTTGATTCTCCTTGATTGTATATCCGATGTTCGGCAAATTCCACAGAAAAGCCATGAAATGGACTTTTGTGCAAACCGGTTATAAAACCTTCCACTACCTGTCTGCTAATTAGCTCCAAATGACTGTATCGCCGAAGCAACTTAATATCTATTTCTTGTGCCAAATTATCTTTATTTAATTATAAACGCATTATAATATCTATCAAAGTAGATTTCTTACTAATCTTATTCCATTTCAATAAATTATACGACAAAAGTTTTGAAAGAATTCCATAAAACAGTAGAGCTGTCTTTTTAAATCCTTTCAAAACAGCGAGTTTTTCATCTTTTCTGCTAAATAAACAAAACTTTGCTAAAATTTACAGCAAAGCATCTATTTTTGCAGCCAGTGTAGCTTTTGGTGCATAACCTACCTGTTTATCAACGAGCTCTCCTCCTTTGAAAAACAAAATTGTTGGAATATTGCGAATTCCAAACTGAACAGAAATCTCAGAATTGGCATCTACATCTACTTTGCCTATCACTGCTTTTCCTTCATACTCTTTTGATAATTCTTCAACCAAAGGACCTACCTGACGGCAGGGTCCGCACCATTCTGCCCAAAAGTCAACCAGTACGGGCTTGTCTGATTTCAATACTAATTCTTCGAAATTGCTGTCTGTAAATTCTAGTGCCATAATTTATTTTTTTTAGTTAATTATTTTAAGATGAAGTCTATTTTCTGTTTTTCTAATTCGTCAACCAAAGTAACACAATTTACTTTATATTTGTTTGATTTCAATCTAATATTAAAATCAGTCTCTTTGTCTCTTAAATAAATTACAAAAGAATGATGTCCGGGGTGACTGTTTAATATTTTCTCTAAATCACTGATAAATGGTTCCTTCAGCTGACTGGTTGACAGACTTACTTCCACCATTTTGCAATTTTTCTCAAGTACTTCCGAAAGAAGTGATAATTTCACACTCTTAAATTCAAAATCGGCATTTGAATCTTTTTCAAGCTTCCATTTCGGTGGAGGTCCGGTTGCTATATCGACATAAACAAACATTCCTTCGTTCATATAATTCTGAACTCCTAAATATTGTTCTCCAAAAAGGGTAATTTCGAGAGAATCGGTATAATCTTCCACCGTAAATCGGCCCCATGGTTTCCCTTTTCCCGATATGGCATGAGTAGCCGAGGATATAATTCCTCCAAATTTCTTTTGAACTATTTTTTTTTGGGTAAGAGCTTCTTTAATTTCAGCAACATTCCCTTTTGAGAAAAAATTTAAAGTATGTCGAAATTCGTCTAAGGGATGACCTGAAATGTAAAAACCAGTGACTTCTTGTTCGTGTTTTAATTTAGCGATATTATTCCATTCCGGACAAGAAGGGAATTCGATATCTGGGACATCTGCGTCGGCTTCGTCAAAATCAAAAAGGGAAACTTGAGCAGAATCCGTATTATTTGTAATGTTTGTTGCATACCGAACCAATTTTTCGAGAAAGCTATTTCCATTTTCATCATAAAAAAACTGAGCTCTATGAATTTCAGGGAAACAGTCGAACGCTCCTGCTTTTGCTAGAGCTTCAATGCAACGTTTGTTACACGAACGCAGATTGACTCGAGTCATAAAATCGATAATTCCTTTGAATGGCCCATTTTCGTCGCGTTCACGAATAATATCTTCCACAGCAGCTGCTCCAACTCCTTTCACAGCAGCCAATCCAAATCGGATTTGTCCTTTTTGATTTACTGTAAATTTCAATTCCGACTCTAAAACATCTGGACCCAAAACTTCAATTTCATTTTTGCGACAATCTTCAATCAATTTTGAAATTTCATCAATTTTATTCAGATTATGGGTTAAGTTGGCCGCCATAAACTCAGCCATATAATTTGCTTTCAAAAAGGCGGTTTGAAAAGCGATAAAACCGTAACAAGTAGAGTGCGATTTATTGAAGGCGTAGTGAGCGAATGCTTCCCAATCTTTCCATATTTTATTGAGTACTTTTTCAGGGTGACCCTTGGCAACGGCGCCTTCTACAAATTTAGATTTCATTTTTGCCAAAACATCCACTTGTTTTTTTCCCATGGCTTTTCGCAAAGTATCGGCTTCTCCTTTAGTAAAGCCAGCAATTTTTTGCGACAACAACATCACCTGTTCTTGATATACCGTAATTCCGTATGTATCTTCGAGATATTCTTGCATTTCGGGTAAATCGTAGGTAATTTCTTGTAAACCGTGTTTCCGCTTAACAAAATCAGGAATATACGCCAAAGGACCTGGACGATACAAAGCATTCATGGCAATAATATCTTCGAAACGAGAAGGTTCCAGATCGATTAGATATTTTCGCATTCCTTCCGACTCAAACTGAAAAATAGCAGTCGTATTTCCGGTACTAAATAATTCAAAAGTTTTTTTATCTTCTAAATCTACATTGTCTATATCTACTTCAACACCTTTGCTTCGTTTAATGTTTAGCAATGCATCATTGATAATGGAAAGTGTTTTTAGTCCCAAAAAATCCATTTTCAGCAATCCGACACTCTCTACAATTTTTCCATGAAATTGGGTCACGGGGCTATCGGTATCTTTTGCTCGGGAAATGGGAACAAACTTCGTTAAATCATCCGGGGCGATAATAACGCCACAGGCATGAACTCCAGTATTGCGCACCGATCCTTCGAGATTCATTGCCAAATCGAGCATCCTTTTGTATTGTGGATTGGAGTCATAAGCCGCTTTTAACTCTGGAACTTCCTTAATGGAAACATCTAGCTTTGTTCCCGGAGCCTCAGGAATTAACTTTGCCAAACGATCTGACTCATGCAATGGTATTTTTAGAATTCGGGAAACATCTCTGATGGCCGATCTTGCTGCCATAGATCCAAAAGTAATAATCTGAGCTACTTTTTCCTGTCCATATTTTTCCACTACATATTTCAATACTAAATCACGTTTTTCATCATCAAAATCGATGTCTACGTCGGGCATTGAAATCCGTTCGGGGTTAAGGAAACGTTCAAAAAGCAATAAATATTTGATGGGGTCAATGCCCGTAATTTCGATGGCATAAGCGACTGCAGATCCAGCGGCGGATCCTCTCCCAGGCCCCACCCGAACTCCCATTTCTCTGGCTTTTTTAATAAAATCCCAAACAATTAAGAAATATCCAGGGAAGCCCATATTCTTTATAACAGACAATTCAAACTCCAGACGTTCTCTGATTTCTGGCGTAATTTCGCCCCAACGTTTTTTGGCTCCCTCCCAAGTGAGATGTTCTAAATATGCTTGTTGATTTTCAAAACCATCAGGGATTTCAAAAACCGGTAATATAACATCTCTGTTTAAATCATACTCTTCAACTTTAGCTACAATTTCTTGCGTATTTTCAATGGCTTCTGGAGTGTCAATAAAAAGTTCTTTCATTTCATCTACCGAACGAACGTACTCATTTCCTGTATAATGCATTCCATCTTGATCATCTAAATCACGATTGGTATTTAAACAAATTAAAACATTGTGAGCTTCAAAATCCTCTTTACGAATAAAATGCGTATCGTTGGTTGCAATTAGCTTAACACCTCGTTCTCGTGCCATTACAATCAATGCTTTATTCACAAACTCTTGTTCGGGACGGCCGTGGCTTTGTAATTCTAAATAAAAATCATCGCCAAAAATGCTTACATATTTATCCAAAATTTCATAAGCAGCGGTCAAATTCAAATTATTACCATCAAACTTTTGACCAGAAGAGAGATTGCTGCGCATAATTTCCTGCGGAATTTCGCCGCCCAAACAGGCAGAAGAAGCAATAATGCCTTCGGAATACTCCTGCATAACTTCAAAATCGATTCGGGGAGTGTAATAAAACCCTTCGAGATGTCCTATGGATACAAGTTTTGAGAGATTTGAATAACCCAATTCATTTTTTGCCAACAAAACCAAATGATATCCACTGCGATCTTCTTTTCTATCCTTGCTATGACGCGAGCCATCCGTTATATAAACTTCACAACCAATGATTGGTTTAATTCCTTGCTTCTTACATTCAGAAAAAAACTCGTAAACACCAAACATTGAACCGTGATCGGTAATGGCCAGCGAGTTCATTCCCAGGGCTTTAACATAAGAGACTAATTTTTTTATGTTGGCTTGACCATCTAATATAGAGTATTGTGTATGTACATGTAAATGAGTGAATAGAGACATAATTGTTGATGAATTTTTGATAAATGTATTTAAAATGCAGTGTATAAAAGTACATAATTTTCAAATTCAATCCTACAATTGTTGGCTATTTGTTGAAAGAATTTGATAAGAAAATTTAATTTACAAATCACACCCGCGATTATCTTGCAGAAGATAAAAACATTATTTCAAAGTTCCGAAAAACTCATCGCCTATATTCCACCGTTTAACCATAAAAACTATTCGTTTGGAAAAAAAATAAGCAAATGTTGAAAAAAATTCATAATATTGTAGCTTAATCAAAACGAGAATTCTATGAAACAATTTTTTAAATTTATGTTTGCCTCCATGTTGGGTTTTATTTTGTCATGGGTGGCCTTGTTTTTCCTAATTATAATTATTACAGTTTCGATCGTTGCTAGTACAACTGATAAAACCGTAAAAGTTTCAAACAACAGTATTTTGGAAATCACCCTAAGCAATGAAATTGTTGAGCGTGCAGGCAAAAATCCCATCGAAAATTTTGATTTTTCGTCGATGAAAGCCACAAAATCATTGGGTTTATACGACATTACAACAGCCATTAAAGGAGCTGCAAAAGACGACAAAATCAAAGGTATTTACCTGAATTTGAGCGATATACAGTCAGGGATTGCAAGTTTAGAAGAAATTCGTAACGCTCTTGTTGAATTTAAAGAATCTGGAAAATTCATTATCAGCTATGGCGAAACCTACTCTCAAAAAGCCTACTACTTAGCAACAGTTGCCGATCAAATCTATTTAAATCCTGAAGGAGGCATCGATTTAAAAGGATTGAATGCTTCAATTATGTTTTTCAAAGGAACATTGGCAAAATTGGAAATAGAGCCACAAATCATACGTCATGGCAAATTTAAAAGTGCTATTGAGCCTTATATTTTAGATAAAATGAGTCCAGAAAACAGAGAACAAACCATGCGTTATATGGGCTCTATTTGGAATGATATGGTGAAAAAAATGGCAGAATCCAGAAAAATCAGCGAATCGGAAATCAATACAACAGCTGACAATTTGCTGTTGCAATTTCCTGATGAAGCATTGAAACTTAAATATGTTGACGGTTTAATTTACAAAGATGAACTTTTGGATATTTTTAAAGCAAAAGTAGAGGCTGAAAAAATAGACGATCTCAAATTTATAAAATTAGAGAGTTATCTAAATTCTGCTGGTGCCAAATTATCGGTTGCCAAAACAAAAGACAAAATTGCTGTTGTTTACGCAGTTGGTGAAATTACTGGCGGCGAAGGCAGCGACAAAAGCATTGGTTCGGAGCGTATTTCCAGAGAAATTCGCAAGGCTCGCTTGGATGAAAATATAAAAGCAGTAGTTTTGAGAGTAAACTCACCCGGAGGCAGCGCCTTGGCATCGGAAGTTATTTTGAGAGAAGTAATACTTACAAAGAAAGTAAAACCAGTAGTGGTATCCATGGGTGACGTGGCTGCTTCGGGAGGTTACTATATTGCTTGTCATGCAGATGTAATTGTAGCACAACCAAATACAATAACCGGTTCGATTGGTGTTTTTGGAATGATGCCCAATTTGCAAAAAACGCTAAACAACAAATTAGGAATTACCATTGACCAAGTAAAAACCAATACTCATGCCGATTATATGAATCTTTTCAGACCTATGGATCAATATGAGTATGAGTCAATTTTACGCAGTATTGAACGTATATATGATGTATTTATTGGTCACGTTGCCGATGGCAGAGGAGTTCCCAAGGAATATGTTGATAGCATTGGACAAGGCCGCGTTTGGAGTGGTGTTGATGCTAAAAACTTAAAACTGGTAGATGAAATTGGCGGACTTGACAGAGCCATTGAGATTGCTGCCGAAAAAGCGGGTTTGGAAGAATATAGAATTCAGTTTCTGCCAGTTCAAAAAGAGTTTTTTGAACAACTTATGGAAGAGACCCAACAAGCTCAAGTGTCATTGTTGCAAGAAGAATTAGGTGAGTTTTATGAATACTATATGTTCCTCAAAAGAACTACGAATGATAGAGGAATTCAGGCTCGTTTGCCTTATATGATTAAAATTGATTAACTTGTGTTCGTCTATAATGTCCGATTACTTCGTTCTTTTTACCAAAACCCTCAATCATTTACACGAGAGAACTCTTCTTTAGCATCGCTAAAAAGAATTTAAAAGAACTCCTTTAATGGAAAAACAATTCACTCACAGCTTGTAAAAAGCCCTTGAAGATTTTCAAGAGCTTTTTTAATGTGTGTGTTTGCAAGTAACGAGTTTGCGAGCTCAGCGAAGCTAAAACGCCAACATCATCTTTAGTACAGGAGCAAATTCAGGTTATTTACACTTGTAAATAAGAAGTTTGACTGCTGGGGATTTCGGCAGGCTCGACTCCGCTCGCTTTTCAGCAATTTATTACAATTTAAAAAGTCTTTGTATCCTCTGCTCTACAAAAATCCATTTTTCGCCAAACATCGATAAAGCTATAAACAAAAATGGAAGGGCGGGCGATTTATATCTTACCAATGCACCCATATTTGGCGTTACTAATCCAGATAAAGCAAGAAGCGAAATGGCAAATATCAAACAAAACCAAAAAAATGAATGGCGAATTGATTTTCGGAAATCAATTTTGTAAATTAAATAAGCCATAGCCAAAATAAGAAAAACATTTTCGATGGCAGCCAATAGTTTTGGCCAAATATCGGCCTCCCATATCCAGGGGCGACTCAATGCATTGAAAATAGCCAATGGTGTATTTAGCATAATATCAACAAAGCTACTTTCCAAATTTGGAATAGCAAACGTACTGCCCGAATGAAAAGTATTTACCATATTAATAAAATCGAGATTTTTTGTATAAATTAAATGTACAAAAGAGTAAGAGGGTTTTATATATGCAACTAATAATCCGAGACTTATCATAAACAAGTAACTTAAGGAATAGACTGCCCAAACAGGGATTTTATTTGTTCTTTTACTAATAAGATATCCCATCATAATAGGAATGAGCAAAAACAACACATAACTTTTTATCGTAAACAAAAGAATCATGTATGCTAAAAAGAGCAACAATCTGCTTATTTTAAAATAGCTCATTGTTTTGAAAAAGTACCAAACACTCATTCCCAATGCAAATACTAATATCGGTTCTTTGATGTTTCCCGATGACCAAAAAATCGTACTTGGAATCAAAAATACGGGAATAATAGAAATCCATTTCTGTTTGTTATTCATCAAGACTACAGACTTATAAAGCGCCATCAGTCCTATAAAAGAGAAAAATGACATCAATAATAGATGCACCATATAATTCCCAAAACTGACAAAATGCATTAAAACATTAATGCGGATAATGGTACGATTATCGTTGGGAACAACCGAATCATATGAGCGATTCCAATAATTCATTTTCGAAATTATTTTTTCATCTTGAGAATATTCTTTTCCAAACATAATTCTCAGAAAGGCATCGGGATTTGTTTTGGCTGTTTCGTGCAAAACTAAGCCGTCAGAAAAGTAAACTCTCGAATCGTTTCCTTTCTGATATGGCTCATAAAGAGAATAAATAAGTAAAAAAGAAAGCGTTGCCATCACCTTTACTGCCCACAAAATCAAGCTTAATGACTTTTTGGCAAAAGGTATGCGGAAAAATTTAGATTTTGCAATAATAAAACTAAGCAATCCCAAATAGGCAATAGCAATGAAAACGTCGCTTGCTTCCAATCTTTTTTACTTTATATTTTTAATCCAATTGAATGCGTTTACAAAAGCTTCCATCCAAGGCGTAACGTCATGTTTGCGATGTTCTGGGTAGTTGTATGCCCATTGCCATGGAAAAATAGCCCGTTCGGGATGTGGCATAATCGCTAGGTGTCGCCCATCTTTTGAACAAATGGCAGCGGCGTTAAACGCAGAACCATTTGGATTTCCAGGGTAGCCGCTGTAGCTATATTTTGCTGGAATATTATACTCTTCTGGAGCATAAGGCAAAATAAACTTTCCTTCGCCGTGCGATATCCAAATTCCCAATCGAGTTTCTGATAGAGAGGAGAGCATTACCGAATTATTGGGCATAATATTCAATGTTACAAAACCAGATTCAAATTTATGAGAATCGTTGTGTGCCATTTTGGGACGAATGGTTTGTTGCGGATAAATCAATCCCAACTCCACCATTAATTGGCAACCGTTGCAAATGCCCAAACTTAAAGTATCTTCGCGTTTGAAGAAATTGTCGAGTGCCATTTTTGCTTTTGGATTGTACAAGAATGCACCTGCCCAACCTTTAGCTGAACCTAAAACATCGGAATTTGAAAATCCACCTACAAATACAATCATATTGACATCTTCCAAGTTTTCTTCGCCCGAAATCAAATCAGTCATGTGTACATCTTTCACATCAAAACCAGCAAGCCACAAGGTATAAGCTGTTTCACGATCGCAATTGCATCCTTTTTCGCGAATAATAGCAGCGCGAATGCCTGATTTTTCTTTGCGATTTGGATTAATGCCCAAAGATGCAGCACTGCCATCAAAATGTTCTGGATAAACATAAACTAATTCTTGGTTTTTATAATTATCATATCGTTCAAGCGCAAGTTCTGGAGTGCTTTGATGAACGTCTAACAAATATGAAGTTTCATACCAAATATCGCGGGTTTCAAATAAATTAAAAGTCAAATTCGTCGTTAAATGCTTAACTTCCAGTTTGTTTTTCTTGGTAACTTTTCCAATTGTAAGGAAATGAATTCCAGCTTGTTTTAAAATCTCTTTAACTTTGGCATCTTTAATCTGTACAATAATAGCTGGCTTTTCGCTGAACAAAATGCGAACCAAATCTTTTTCATCAAAACCACTCAAGTCAGCATCAATTCCAATGTAATTATTGGGGAACATCATTTCAAGAAGAGCGGTAATCAAACCTCCAGCAGAAATATCATGTCCAGCAAGAATTAATTCTTGTTCAATAAGTTTTTGAACCGTATTAAATGTGTTTTTAAAATATTCATGATCATTAATTTCAGGAACTTCATTCCCCAAAGCATTAACTACTTGAGCAAACGAACTTCCACCAAGATGGAACGGACTTTTGCAAAAATCGATGTAAACAATTTCGGTTCCAGGAATATCTTCAAGAGCGGATGTAATAATCTGTTTAATGTTGCTTACTTCTCCAATGGCCGAAATAATAACGGTTCCTGGTGATAAAACGGAAGTTCCATCAGGATATTTTTGCGTCATCGAAAGAGAATCTTTTCCAGTTGGAATATTGATGCCTAAATCACAAGCAAAATCGCTGACCGCTTTCACCGCTTTATATAAACGAGCATCTTCACCGCTGTTTCTGCAAGGCCACATCCAATTGGCACTGAGCGAAATACCTTTGATATTTTGTTCAATGGGAGCCCAAACAATATTGGTGAGCGATTCGGCAATGGCCAATTTTGAGCCCGCTTCCGCATTTGCCAAAGCAACTGCAGGAGCATGTCCAATGGAAGTTGCTATTCCTTTTTCGCCTCGATAATCAATGGCAAGTGCTCCCAAATTACTAAGCGGCAACTGAACCATTCCAACACATTGCTGACGAGCCACTTTTCCTGTTATCGAACGGTCCACTTTATTGGTTAACCAATCTTTACAAGCAACTGCTTCCAATTTTAAAACATCAGAAACATAATCTTTTATTTTCGAAACGTCATATTGAATTTCTTTATTTTTAACCTCAATTGTTTGGTCATTCATGATTGTTTTTGGTGGATTTCCAAAAAAGTCATTTAATTCCAAATCGATGGCTGAAATATCTTGAGCAGGATGGTGAAATTTCAAACGATGATCGCCAGTTGTTTCTCCAACTATATAAAATGGCGCTCTTTCGCGCTTGGCAATGCGAGCAATCATCTCTTCATCTTTCGCCTTAATGAGCATTCCCATTCGTTCTTGCGATTCGTTACCGATAATTTCTTTCATCGAAAGTGTTTTATCACCTACGGGCAATTTGCTATATCGATATCTCCACCGCTTGTTTCAACAAGTTCTGACCAACCATTTAGATGTCCGCCTGCTCCGTGATCGTGGATTGAAACCC
>JAQUGA010000232.1 GCA_028684405.1 Bacteroidales bacterium
TTGGCTAAATCTTGATTACCTACATAGGTAAGTTTCCCTATCAATGGAGCAATAAACGCGCTAAAATATTTATTGGGTTTATAGTCCATACCAATGGCAACCACGGTATAAGCAGGAGCTAACCAGTCAGATATCATTACTGAATCATTTGGATAATTATATCCAGGAGCCATTTGTGTACGGAAGTTTAGCATAGCAGCATAGTAGAAATTATCGAAAGCTTTACGACCATATTTTGACAGCAAGTCAATTTTGTCATCTGTTTTCATAAATGATTTTTCCTTGCCTTGACGCAATATACCGTATCCTACGTCTAAGGAATTGTCCCATACGTTTTTGTCTTTTTTATAATTGGCAGAAGCGCTAAAATATCCATTTAATGCAAATGAGTTTTGTCCCCCAGCTGCCCAGTTGGTTAGGGATGTCTGTGAAAAATTAAAGCCAAGTACGCCAGCGGTTTTCCATCCGTCTAAGCTGTCTTTTGATTGGGCACGCAATTGTTTTTCGGCATCTGTAACTTGGGCATTAACCATAGAAAATCCCATAATTAGAAAAGCAAATAGTAAAAGTGTTTGTTTTTTCATATGAAATAGTTTTTTATCAATTTTATGAATTAACATAAAGAAGATATGTTTGTTCAATAATTCACAAAATTAGATTTATTATTTCATAAAACCAAAAAAGACACTACTAAGGTAGTGTCTTTTAGTTTATTAGCTGTTTTTGTTTATCTTCGATTCATGAAAATAGAAACGTAATATAGTAAAGTAGCGAGAGATGCTAAAGCACCAACAACATAGGTGCGGGCAGCCCATTTCAGTGCGTCTTTGGCTTCTTTGTGTTCTTGTCCGTATGTTAAGCCCGATGAGTTTAGCCATAGCAAGGCTCTACGAGAAGCGTCATATTCAACAGGAAGGGTGATAAAAGCAAATAAAGTAGTGATTGCAAAAAGGATAATCCCAATTAAAAGAAGAGCGGGGATGGTGCTAAGCATTAAGATTCCAATTAATAAAACCCATTGCATATATTTTGAACTTATGGAAACAATAGGAACCAATGCCGATCGCATTTCTAAAAATTTATATGCCGATGCGTGTTGAATGGCGTGTCCACATTCGTGAGCAGCAACAGCTGCAGCAGCAACACTACGGCTACTGTATACGGGTTCGCTAAGGTTTACTGTTTTGGTTGCTGGATTGTAATGGTCGGTAAGTTGACCTTGCACCGAAACAACTTTTACATCAAATACTCCTTGTTCACGCAACATGCGTTCGGCAATTTCTTTGCCCGATAATCCAGATTTTAGTGGTGTTTTTGAATACTTTTCAAAACGTGTTTTAAGCTGATGTCCAACCATCCAGCTAATCAACATGAAAATACCAAAAATTATGTATGAACCGTAATAGTAACCCATTTTTTTGTTTGTTTTAATAATCTAATGCAAAACTACAACAATCAAACAAGAAAAGTACAGATGAGTTTACCAATTAAATTATTTTAACGTTGTCCTATGTACGATAGGCTTTAGTCATATAACAAGATTATACTTTTCAATCAAAAAAACCTTAAACAGAAAATCTAATTAAGGTTTTTTTAAAAAAGGAAGATTTTAGACCGTCATAATATCCTTTTCTTTTGCTTCAAGAATTTTGTCGATTTTTACGATAAACTCATCCGTAATTTTTTGAATTTCTGCTTCCACGCGTTTCAAATCATCTTCTGATAATCCATCTTTCTCGAGTTTTTTTGCTTGTTCATTAGCATTTCGCCGAATGTTGCGAATGTTTACTTTGGCGTGTTCGGATTCGGCTTTTGATTTTTTTACCAAATCTAAACGTCTTTCCTCTGTGAGTTGAGGTACCAATATTCTCAAAAACTCTCCATTGTTTTGTGGGTTAAAACCTAAGTTTGCAGCTAAAATGGCCTTTTCCAAAGGGACTAACATTGCTTTTTCCCAAGGCTGAACAATAATCTGTTTGGCGTCGGGGGTGTTGATGTTAGCAACCTGTGAAATGGCAGTGGGGGTGCCATAATAATCCACTTTAACGGAATCAAGCATTTGTGGACTTGCCTTTCCTGCTCTGATTTTCTGTAATTCACGATCAAAAAAAACTAAACTATTGTTCATGTTTTCTTGAATCTCTTCTAATAATAAGGTACAATCGTCATTCATAATCTTCTAATTTTATTTGTCTTAATATTTTTCGTATATTTTAATCGAATATAGTCATTTTTTCGTTCTTTCAAGAGAAATTTTTAAATAGATGAATTTATTTTATGATTGTTCCGATATTTTCATCGTTTAAAACTTTCAATAAATTACCTTTTGTATTCATATTGAAAACTAAAATGGGTAAATTGTTTTCTTTGCACAGAGTAAAGGCTGTTAAATCCATTATGTTCAAGCCTTTTTTATAGGCTTCATCAAATGACAAATTGGAATATTTAACGGCATCTTTGTGTTTTTCGGGATCTTTGTCATAAACTCCATCTACACGTGTTCCTTTTAGTAGTAAATCTGCATTGATTTCGATGCCTCTTAAAGCAGCTCCGCTATCGGTTGTAAAGAATGGGTTT
The DNA here is from genome assembly GCA_028684405.1 of Bacteroidales bacterium. Lineage (GTDB taxonomy): Bacteria > Bacteroidota > Bacteroidia > Bacteroidales > WCHB1-69 > JAQUGA01. The sequence continues at coordinate 2,578 of JAQUGA010000232.1, forward strand.
CCAGTTCCTCCGCTAATGATGACAACATATCCTTTAGCTAGATATTCTAGTGATTTTCGGCGGCTCATTTTCTCGCAAATAGGTTCAATAGGCAATCCTGATAAAACAACGGTTGGAATGTTTATGCTTTCCAATGCACCTTGCAATGCCATGCTGTTGATGGTGGTTGCCAACATGCCCATATAGTCGCCTTGAACTCGGTCGAATCCTTTTTGGGTTCCCTGAATGCCTCTAAATATATTTCCGCCCCCAATAACAATTGCAACTTGCGTTTTGCAACGAACTGCTTCTGCTATTTCCATAGCAAAATAGTCTAAAATTTCGGGACAAATGCTTTGTTTGTCCTTGCCCATCAGCGATTCACCGCTGAGTTTTAGGAGAATTCTTTTGTACTTCATATCATTTCATTCTATTTATGGATGTAAAAATAAAAAAAAAGAGACTACAAAAGTGTAGTCTCTGATTATTATTTTGAATTGTTTTTTTTAAGATCCTAATTGTAGACGTTTGAATGTAGTACAAACTAGGTCTTTATCAGCTTCATTAAGATATTGTTCAACTGTTTTTTTGCTATCTTTTATAAATTCTTGATTTAAAAGAGTATTTTCTTTATAGAATTTATTTAATCTTCCTTGAGCAATTCTTTCAATCATTTCTTCTGGTTTTCCTTCTTGACGGCTTAGGTCACGAGCAATTTCAAGTTCTTTTTGAACAAATGTTTGGTCAACGTCTTCAGGAGTAATAGCAACAGGATTCATGGCAGCAATTTGCATAGCAAGGTCGTGAGCAACTGCTTCTATATTTTCTGTTTTTTTGTTGAAACCAACAATAGAAGCTAAGCGGTTTCCATTGTGATTGTAGTTGGTTACGTAATTTGCTTCAATAGAGGCATAGTGAGGCATCTCAATTTTTTCACCGATTTTGCCAGTAAATTGAGTTAAATGTTCGTCAACGGTTAAATCGTTTAATTTTGCTTTCAATAATTCTTCTTGAGAAGTTATTTTATTATCGATTGATAATTTAGATACAGATTTTACAAATTCTACGAATTCTTCATTTTTACCTACGAAATCAGATTCGCAGTTAATCATAACAATCGTTGCAAAAGTATTATCATTATTTTTATTTGAATAAACGTAACCTTCATTTGCTTCTCGATCAGCACGTTTTGCTGCAACTTTTTGACCTTTTTTACGAAGGATGTCAACGGCTTTATCAAAATCGCCATCTGCTTCAACTAGAGCATTTTTACAATCCATCATACCAACACCGGTCATGGTTCTTAATTTATTTACATCAGCTGCTGTAATAGCCATGGTATATAATTTTTATGGGTTAGAAACTTATTTTTTTGGAGATGCTTTTTTTAC
>JAQUGA010000031.1 GCA_028684405.1 Bacteroidales bacterium
GCTTCCGTTTAAATCAATAGATATATCAAAAGGGATGTTGTTTTCTGGAATGGGTACTTTTGCCGAAACTCCCGAACTAATAACGTCTGCAGAAGGTACTCCTGGCTGCATTTCAATGGATTGATTATCCCAAAGGATATTTATTTTCTTTTTAATGCCACGCATATCGTTGATTCCTAATGAAATATATGCTTCGTCCCATAAAAAGTCGTCGTGCTCTAGATTTAATTGATTGATTTCTAGTTTATTGAAATTTCCTTTAAGTTGTAATTTGGAATTATATACAACCACTTTATAAATTCCACGATATCTGATTTCGGGTTCAATTTTTCCGTTAATAAAAATCTTTTCGGGTAAAAAATGAGCGTTTCTCATGATATATGTTTCTGGTTTAGCGGGGTCGGCTTGTTTAAAAGGAATTGTGAGTATGGGGCCGTTAATGCTTTGAGAATTTGCCCATTTTGAACAAATATCTTCAATCACTTCATTGCGGTATGCGATTCGTTCTCGAATCAAACTTTTTATCATTCCTTGTGGAATGAGTAATAAAAGAATGAGCACGCCAATTAATAGCAATTTGAACCCTGCTGAGGTTTTCATCCATTCTTTAATCTCTGAAATTGCAGACATAATTTTGATTTTTAGTGTATACTTTGAAAATTATTTTTCCGAAAAGCTGTTTGATAATATCTTCTTAAACTGTTTTATCAAACTGATAATCAGGCTTGAAATTGTCCTTATTAATGTGAAAAAAGTTTAATTGTTGCATAGAACGCTAAAAAAATATTTTTAAACATTTATGTTGTTGATAATCAGCGGTCTATTTGTTTGTTTGTGATAAAAGCATGGAAATTAATCACTTATTATATATTGTATTCTAAAAAAAATCTAATTTTGCAGATTGCATGACGGGTACAAACATTTATATTGAATAAAAAAAATGCGAAGTATGTTCATGTTTATTTTGATAAATAATACTAAAAACAAAAACAGAAAAAATGGCCAAAAACTTGGTAATAGTTGAGTCTCCCGCAAAAGCTAAGACGATAGAGAAATTTTTAGGGAAAGATTTTATTGTAAAATCGAGCATGGGTCACATTCGCGACTTGCCGACCAAAGATATTGGAATCGACATCGCCAATAATTTTAAACCACTATATGAGATATTGCCGGATAAAACTAAGATTTTAGCCGAATTAAAAAAATTATCTAAGGCAGCAGAAACTGTCTGGCTTGCAACGGATGAGGACCGCGAAGGGGAAGCCATTTCTTGGCACCTAATGGAAGCCTTGAATGTTCCTGACGAAAAAGTAAAACGGATTGCATTTCACGAAATAACCGAACGCGCCGTTAAAAATGCAGTTGAAAATCCACGGTCTGTCAATTTTGACTTGGTCAATGCTCAACAAGCTCGCCGTGTTCTTGACCGTATTGTGGGTTTTGAATTATCGCCTGTTTTGTGGCGTAAAGTGAAACCAGCTCTTTCGGCAGGAAGGGTACAATCTGTTGCTGTTCGGTTAATTGTAGAACGTGAAAAAGAAATTCAAAACTTTACTTCTACCTCTTCCTTTAGAGTTGTGGGCGATTTTATAATTAAACGAGACAAAGAATTGGTGCCTGTTAAAGCCGAATTAGACAAAAAATTTGCAAGCCTCAAAGAGGCTCAGGATTTTTTGAACAACTGTTTGGAAGCAGAATATCAAATTTCGGATATCGTTACAAATCCTATAAAACGTTCTCCTGCAGCTCCCTTTACAACTTCAACTTTGCAACAAGAAGCTTCTCGGAAATTAGGATACTCCGTTTCGAGAACCATGACCTTAGCACAACAATTGTATGAAGATGGATTAATTACGTACATGAGAACCGACTCTGTAAATCTATCAGATTTGGCCTTGGGTAGTGCTAAAAAAGAAATTATCGAAACTTATGGTTCGGAATATTCTAAAACCCGAAAACATACTGGTAAAATCAAAGGTGCTCAAGAGGCTCACGAAGCCATTCGCCCAACTTATATGAACAATCATGAAATACGCAAAGAGGCTTCGTTAAATAGGTTATATAATTTAATTTGGAAACGTACCATCGCTTCGCAAATGAGTGATGCTTTGATTGAAAAAACAGTTATTACTATTGATGTTTCAAATAATAAAGCAAAATTTATCTCCACTGGTGAAGTTATTAAATTTGAAGGATTCTTAAAAGTTTATTTGGAATCCAAAGACGATGAAGATGACGATGCCCTGGAAAACAACTTGCCAATGGTAAAAGTGGGCGAAAAACTCAAGGCTGATACCATTACGGCACAACAAAGATTTGCTCAGCATCCGCCTAGATACACAGAAGCAAGCTTGGTGAAAAAACTCGAAGATTTGGGAATTGGAAGACCATCTACCTATGCTCCAACCATTTCTACGATTCAAAAACGAGGATATGTTGTAAAAGAAGATAGAGATGGTATAATTCGAGAGTATTCCGTGGTTACTTTGAAAAAAGATAAAATTAAAACCGAGACGAAAACAGAAAAAACAGGATTCGAAAAATCCAAAATGTTTCCAACCGATATTGGTATTGTTGTTAATAATTTTTTAGTAGAATATTTTGATCAAATTTTGGATTATCATTTTACAGCAAACGTTGAAAAAGAGTTTGACGAAATTGCTTCGGGCAACATTGATTGGCAAAAAATGATTGGTAAATTTTATGAAACCTTCCATCCAAGTGTGGAATACGCCATTCAGAACTCAGAAAAAGCTAGTGGTGAACGTCTTTTAGGCGTGGATCCAAAAACCGGAAAGAATGTTTATTCTAAATTAGGCCGTTATGGTGCAATGATACAAATGGGCGAAGTGAGTGATGAAATCAAACCCAAGTTTGCCAAAATGAAAAGGGAACAATCCATCGAAACGATTAGTCTGGAAGAGGCTTTGGATTTGTTTAAACTGCCTCGTTTGGTAGGACAAATTGATGGTGTTGATGTTACAGTAGGCATCGGCCGATTTGGCCCATATGTGAAAATGGATAAAAGTTTTATTTCCATTCCCAAGGATAAAGATTTGATGGAAATCACCTTGGATGAAATTAAGGAACTTATTGAAATAAAACGCAAAACGGACAAACTTCGCGAGCCTCGTTTGCTTGGAAAAATAAAAGATGAAGAGGTTTATGTTGCCGCTGGCAGATATGGTCCTTTTGCTAAAGTGGGTACAAAAAATCACGCCATTCCAAAAGGAACTGATATTACGCAAATTACACTAGAAGATGTTTTGAAAATTATCGAAGCTGCAGCTACAAAAGGTGTTTTGAAAAGTTTTGATCAAGATGAAGAACTAAAAGTAATGTCTGGAAGATATGGGTCATACATCAGCTTCAAAAAAGAAAATTATAAAATTCCAAAAGATATGGATGTGGATACTTTAACTTATGAAGATTGTATGAAAATTGTAGAAGCTCCCGAAAATAAGCCTGCTAAAAGGAAAGTGTTTCGCAAAACTAAAAAGAAATAAGCCATGATAGAATTGCCCCTTTTTTTCAATCCAATTAATGAAGATATCGTTCTTTTCGATACCGAAAAACTTCCTAAAACAGCTTTGGGAAATGTCTTCAAAATTCATCGAAAAGATTCTTTTCCAGAACTTGAAGGGGCAGATATTGCCATTATTGGAATTAATGAAGACCGCAATGCACTCGAGAATAAAGCTTGTGGACTAGCTCCAGATTATGTCCGCCATAAACTTTATACTTTATTTGCCGTTAAAGAAAACACCAAAATTATTGATTTGGGTAATCTTATAAATGGGCACCAAATATCAGACACATATAGTGCTTTAAGTCAAATTATGGCCCATCTGTTGGAATTTAATATTGTTCCCATTATTATTGGTGGCAGCCAAGATTTGACTTTTTCGATGTATAAAACATACGAAAAACTAAAAAGAGTTGTCAATATTGCGTCTGTTGATTCGCGATTTGATATTGGTTCGGAAGATGCTCCAATGAATGCTCAGGCATACTTAAGCAAAATAATATTGGAACAGCCCAATTATCTTTTCAATTATACCAATATCGGTTATCAAACTTATTTTGTCGACCAGGAATCCATCGAATTGATGAATAATTTGTATTTTGATGTCTATCGCTTGGGAAATGTCAGAGCCGACATGCAAGAACTAGAGCCCATTTTGCGAAATGCTGACTTGCTTACCATCGATGTTGGGTCGGTCCGACAGTCTGATTTGCCGGCTAATTATTATGCATCTCCCAATGGTTTTACGGGCGATGAAATTTGCAAAATTACCCGATACGCTGGAATCAGCGATAAAGTGAGCTCTATTGGTTTCTTTGAGTTTAATCCGATGCTCGATCAAAACAAGCAATCGGCACATTTAATTGCACAAATGATTTGGTATTTTATAGAGGGTTTTTACAATCGAAGACAGGATTATCCGAATTTATCCAAAGACCATTACATCAAATATTTTGTATCTATTCAAGATGGTTTGTACGATATTAAATTTTATAAAAGTAAAAAAACCAATCGTTGGTGGATGGAAGTTCCCTATCCACCCGATAAAAAATCGAGATACGAACGACATAATATTGTTCCTTGCTCCTATAAAGATTATGAAACAGCCTGTAGTGACGATATTCCAGAGCGTTGGTGGCAAGCCATGAAAAAAATGGTCTAATCTCTTCTTTTTATTTTAACGAATCCGTTATTCTAAAGCGAAATTATTCCATAAGTTTAAAGAACAATCTTCTTTCATATATAAAAACATGCATTTAAACCCGTAAATGCAACCGTTAATATAAAAAAGACTTGATTTATATAAAAAAAACCTATTTTTGTAAAAAATAGAGATATTTACAATAATTAAACACATCAAACAATTATGAAAAGATTTTTTTATGCATTTTTAGCCATGCTTTTGATTGGTAATTCAATCACTGCTTTTGGTACAAATCCACCTGATGAAGGAATGTGGTTGCCCATGCTTGTAAACCGTTTGAATTATGCGGATATGAAAAAAATGGGTTTGCAATTAACCCCAGATGAACTCTACAACATTAATCGCCCGAGTTTGAAAGACGCCATCGTACAATTGGATGGTGGTTCTTGTACCGCCGAAATTGTTTCAAAAGAGGGATTAATGCTCACCAATCACCACTGTGCTTATGGTGCTGTTCAGGCTGCCAGCAGTGTTCAAAATGACTATTTAACTGATGGTTTCTGGGCGTATTCTAAAAAAGAAGAGATTAAAACCGACATGACGGCCACTTTTTTGGTTCGTATGGAAGATGTTACCTCGCAAGTTCTGGATGGAATAAATTATGAAACTTCAGCCAGTGATAGATCCGCTCAAATCAGAACGGTAGTTGGTAAACTTAGAAAAGAGTATTCCGAAAAAGGAAAATATACGGTAGTGATTAAAGATTTCTTCGAAGGAAACGAATTTTATATGTTTATTTATGAAACATACAAAGACATCCGTTTGGTTGGTATTCCTCCATCATCTGTTGGAAAATATGGTGGCGACACCGATAACTGGATGTGGCCTCGTCATACGGGCGACTTTAGTTTTTTGAGAGTTTACACAGCTCCCGACGGTTCTCCAGCAGAATTTAGCGAAGATAATATACCGCTTGTGCCAAAACATTACCTTCCTGTTAGCATTAAAGAACTTAAAAAAGATGATTTTGTGATGATTTGGGGATATCCAGGATCAACCGATAGATATTTGCCCTCTTGGGGTGTTCAGGAAGTTTTAAATCATACAGCTCCAACAATTATTTCAGTTCGTGAAAGAAAATTAGAAATTATGAAAGAGGGTATGAATGCCAGCAGCGCAGTTCGTATACAATATGCTGCAAAGCATGCTCAAACTGCCAATTATTGGAAATATTATATTGGACAATCCAAAGGTTTGAAAGCCCTTAATGTGGTAGATAAAAAAAGAGCCATTGAAAAAGATTTTGCAAATTGGGTATCGGTTGAGCCCGAAAGACAAAAAATTTATGGAAACGTTTTGTCTGATATTGAAGCCGCTTATAAAGAATCTGCTGAAAAACTTATTCAACGTCGTTTGTGGTATTTCCAAGAAACATTTATGGGTGCCGAAGCTCTTTGGTTTGTTTGGAAACTACAAACACTTCCTTCAGCATTGAAGAAAAAAGATTCCAAACCAGCTGATTTTGATGTGTACAGAGAGATGGCAAAAGAACAATTCAAAGATTATAACATGGCAGTAGACCAAAAGTTATTTGCTGCTCTAATTGAAATGTACTACACCAACATTCCACAGGAATACCATCCTGCTATTTTTGCCGAGTTAAATAAAAAATACAAAGGCGATTACACAAAAATGGCTCAGGATATTTATTCCAAATCAATTGTTACTTCTGAGGAAAAATTCAATGAATTTTTGAATAAACCAAGCGAGAAAAAGTGGAATAAAGACATGGCTGTACGTGTTTCTCAATCGATTATTGAAACCTATTTTGCCATGCAACTAGAGATGTCGGCCATCGATTCAAAAATGCAAATAGCGAAACGATTATTTATTGACGGCATGCGAAAAATGTACAGCAATAAAGTTTTCTATCCAGACGCTAACTCTACCATGAGACTGACCTATGGACAAATATTGGATTATATTCCAGCAGACGCCGTTCATTATGACTTTATTACAACTCAAAAAGGAATTTTAGATAAAGAAGATCCAAACAATGATGAATTTGTTCTTCCTGCTAAATTAAAAGATCTTCTTTTGGCCAAAGATTTTGGTCCCTATGGTAAAAATGGTGAGTTGGCTGTTTGTTTCATCGCAAATACAGACATTACAGGCGGAAACTCAGGAAGCCCAATGATCAATGCCGAAGGTGAATTAGTAGGCATTGCTTTCGACGGAAACTGGGAAGCCATGAGCGGTGATATCGCTTTTGAACCAGCACTTCAAAGAACCATTGGCGTTGACATGCGTTATGTATTATTTATCGTTGATAAATATGCAGGTGCCAAAAACCTAATTAAAGAAATGGATATTAGAAAATAATTTTGGTCTAAATATAACCACAAAGGCAAGCGAAAAGCTTGCCTTTGTGGTTATATATCAGAAGTATATAAACTTGTTCATAACTAAATTTAAACAGAAAAGAAGCTTGAAGCAAAATTCTGAGTATTTTTGACATTCAAAATAATGACTTATGGAAGAAAAAATTGCAAACAAATCGAAAACAAACTATAATACACAGGCCGACCTAAGTACATTTGGAAAGTTGCCCCCACAAGCTCTTGATTTGGAAGAAGCTGTTTTGGGTTCGCTGATGCTCGAACAAGATGCTGTTACTGCCGTTATCGATTTGCTGAAGGACGATATGTTTTATAAGGAATCGCACCGAAGAATTTTTTCATCCATCCGAAATCTTTTCACAAATTCTGAACCGATAGATATTCTCACCGTTACTAATCAACTGAAAAAACAAGGCGATTTGGAAATTGTTGGGGGACCTTATTTTATCGCTTCCTTGACAAACAGGGTGAGTTCATCTGCCAATATTGAGTTTCACTCTCGAATTATTATTGAAAAATACATTCAGCGTGAATTAATTAGAATTGCGAATGAACTTATTCAAAACGCATATCAAGACACAGCCGATGCATTACGATTGTTGGATAAAGCGGGACAGGATTTGTTTCAAATTGCTGAAAATAATTTCCGAAGAACGCATTCCGAAATGAAAGAACTTGTTTATGTTGCCATTAAAGAGATAGACAATGCCAAAAATCAAGCAGAAGGCATTCGAGGAATTCCCAGCGGTTTTACTCAATTAGACAGAATTACATCGGGTTGGCAACGCTCGGATTTGATTATTTTAGCTGCTCGTCCGGGGATGGGCAAAACTGCTTTTGTTTTATCAATGGCACGAAATATGGCCATTCAATTTAATAAACCCATTGCTATTTTCTCTCTTGAAATGTCTGCCCTTCAGTTGGTGACACGCCTCATTTCATCCGAAAGTCAAATTCCCAATGAAAAAATAAAATCAGGAAAACTAGAAGATTACGAGTGGGAACAACTTACCAAAAGAGTGGAACCTTTGATGAATTCCACCATTTTGATTGATGATACACCTGCTTTGCCCATTTTTGACCTTCGAGCAAAATGCAGAAGGTTCAAACAGCAATACGACATTCAATGCATCATCATTGACTATTTGCAACTTATGTCGGCACAAATGGATGACAAAGACAAAGGAAAAGGAAATCGTGAACAGGAAATCAGTATTATTTCTCGTTCGCTAAAAACCTTAGCCAAAGAGCTAAATGTTCCAATTATTGCATTGTCGCAGCTAAATCGTGGAGTAGAAACTCGAACTGGATCCAAACGGCCACAGCTTGCCGACCTTCGTGAGTCAGGTGCCATCGAGCAAGATGCGGATATGGTATTGTTTATTTATCGCCCAGAATATTATCAAATTGAAGAGTTTCCAGACGGTGTAAATGCAACAGGCAAAGCCGAAATTATTATTGCAAAACACAGAAATGGTGCCTTGGGCGATGTGAGATTGCAATTTATTGACTATTTGGCAAAATTTGACAATTTACCCGAAGAAAACGACGGAGATTATGGATACCAATTGCCAACAAATACAAATTTTGAACAAGATACCAATTCAATTATTATCCCTTCAAGCATGAATAGGGATGACGATGATATGGGTGGTGTGCCCTTTTAAGTTTCTTTAGTTTCTTAAACTGAACAAAAAAGGATAAAAAAGTATTGTATAGAATAGTATAAAATCGAAATAATGAAAATTCTATCTTCCACTCATAAATATTTGGCAAAAGCGATTGTAATTGTATTTCTTTTTGCAACATCTACTTCATTGTGGGCATCTTCTATTTTAATTCCCATGGACGATGCTCAAAAAAATCATCTAAAATCATATGGATTGGCATATTGGGTTTTAGAACGAGAAGTTGAGATAAAATGGCTTCTTAATTACCGTGGAGGAAGCTTTATGATGGATTATTATCCCGACATTGAAAAGGAATGTAAGATTAGAGAAGTTAGTTATCAGGTTTTGGCAGATGTTCAGTCGACGACTATTTTGCGTCAAATAGAGTCGCCAGAATCTAACACAACCGCCATTCAACTTATAAAAGCTCCGAAAATTGTGGTCTATTCTCCCAAAAACAAATTGCCTTGGGACGATGCCGTTACTTTGGTTTTGACATATGCAGAAATTCCATACGATTTAATTTACGATGAAGAGGTGCTCAGTGGGGTTTTGCCCACTTATGATTGGCTGCATTTGCATCACGAAGATTTTACCGGACAGTATGGAAAATTTTGGGCCAATTACCGAAATGCACAATGGTACAAGGATGATGTTAGTGAAAATGAAGCCGTAGCTCGCAAATTTGGATTTTCAAAAGTATCTCAGCTAAAATTAGCTGTTGTTAAAAAAATTCGAGATTTTGTTGCCGGAGGTGGCTATCTTTTTGCCATGTGCTCGGCTCCCGATAGCTTTGATATCTCTTTGGCCGCTGAAGGAGTTGATATTTGTGAGAAAATGTTTGATGGCGACCCAATGGATCCAAATGCACAAGAGAAATTAGATTTCAGTAAGACATTTGCTTTTACTGATTTTAATGTTGTGACGAATCCCATGGAGTATCGAAAATCAGATATCGACATAGATCCTCGTTTGCATTTGTCTAATAAAAACAATGATTATTTTACCTTGTTTGAGTTTTCTGCAAAATGGGATCCTATTCCCACTATGCTTACACAAAGCCATGAACGTGTTATTCGTGGTTTTATGGGACAAACAACCGCTTTTGATAGAAGCAAAATAAAACCCGAAGTGATTATTTTGGGCGAAAGTCCACAATTTTCAAATGTGAGATATTTACATGGAGAACACGGAAAAGGAACTTTTACATTTTATGCTGGACACGATCCCGAAGATTATCAACATTTTGTTGGAGATCCTCCAACGGATTTGAATTTATATCCAAATTCTTCTGGATACCGATTAATTCTCAATAATGTCTTATTCCCGGCAGCAAAAAAAGAAAAACAAAAAACATAAACCAAAAAAACCAAATCATGAAAAAAATATCAAAAATTTTAGCAATAGCATTTCTTTTTGCCAGTTTTGGAATCGTTTTTAACTCGTGTAAAGATGAGGTTGATGACGTTAAGTCGCTTGCAGCACTCAGAAACGTAAGTCTCTCGTATGATAGTTTGCAATTGAATGTGGGCTTGCCCGAAGGTTCTCTTAATGGACAATCATTTCAAGAATTAAGAGAAGAAAATGAAGCATTGTTCTCCGATTTGTCAAATTACAAAATTGGCCTTACTACCTTTTTGAAAGCCGATAACCAAAAAGATAAAGCTCAAAATGCTGCTTTCCAAGGTTTGATTCTGAATACCATCATGGATAATATGGGCAATTCGCCTTTTCAAATCATTAGTGGACCCTTTGAGGTTGGTAAAAATGAAATAAAACCTTTTATTGCCGAAGGGAATATTAATTTACTAACACATAAATATGTAGGAAAATATATTTTCAAACAAATTGTAGACGGTGAAAATTTGGCAACAACATTAGCTCCCATTTTAAATTACAAAATTGGGGATAAACAAGGTGGATTAAACTTGCCTCAAATGAACCAAAGTATTCCTACTCGTGGTTCTGACGAATTGAAGAGTTTTTTAAATGGTTTTATAAGCTCTGATCTAATGAATTAATATTTCTCTCTCATGAACTTTGATATTGAAAAGATTCGGAAAGACTTTCCGATCCTGCATCAAGAGATAAACAAGCGACCCTTGGTCTATTTCGACAATGCTGCTACAACTCAAAAACCAAGTGTGGTTACACAGGCATTGGCAGATTATTACAATCAATACAATAGCAATATTCATCGCGGAGTGCACTATTTAAGCAATATGGCTACCGATGCTTTTGAAAATGCTCGAAAATACATTCAGTTGTTTATCAATGCGAAAAACGCACACGAAATTATTTATACCAAAGGTACAACTGAATCCATTAATTTGGTTGCTTATTCGTTTTTTAAACGATTTGTAAAGTCGGGCGATAATATTATTATTTCAGCCTTGGAACATCATTCTAATATTGTTCCTTGGCAAATGGCTTGCGAAAATCACAAAGCCCAACTGCGAGTTCTTCCGATGAACGAAAACGGAAGTTTACAGTTGGAAAAATTGAATGATTTAATGGATGATAAAACTCGACTTGTTGCCATAAATCATGTTTCAAATGCTTTGGGAACCATTAATCCAATCAAAGAAATAATTTCGATTGCTCATTCCAAAAATGTTCCCGTTTTGTTGGATGGTGCTCAGGCAATTTCGCATATAAAAGTAGATGTACAAGAATTGGATGTTGAATTTTATTGTTTTTCGGGACACAAGGTGTTTGCTCCGATGGGAATTGGGATTTTGTATGGCAAAGAAAGTTTGCTGAATGAGATGCCTCCGTATCAAGGAGGAGGCGAAATGATAAAAGAGGTAAGTTTTGAAAAAACAACCTACAACGAACTTCCTTTTAAATTTGAAGCGGGAACGCCTAGTGTGGGCGATGTTATTGGACTTCACAAAGCCTTGGAATATGTTCAAAAACTGGGACTCGAAAACATTGCAGCATACGAAGATGAGCTCCTAGAGTACGCTACCAAAAGAATTCAAGAGATTCAGGATGTTCGGATTTTTGCTAAAGACATTTCTAAAACCGCAGTGCTTTCATTTTTAGTTGGAAAAATACATCCTTATGATATTGGTGTTTTGCTTGATAAAATGGGCATAGCTGTCCGCACAGGACATCATTGCACGCAACCCATAATGGACTTCTATAAAATCCCAGGAACGGTTAGAGCTTCTTTTGCTTTTTATAATACAAAACAAGAGATTGATCTTTTTATAGAGGCCTTGAAAAAAGTTTGTCAAATATTAAGTTGATAAAATTTTACCAAAGTTTGCATTAAACCAGATAATACCTCCGCTGAATTCAAGTTATAAATGCAACTTTTTGATTTGTCAATTATCTTTATCTAAAATCCCCCAATCATGCCGATTCTATGTCGGCATGATTGGGTTTTATTAAATAAATATAATCTGTTTTATTCAAAAAATCTAAGTTTTTGGTCTGATAGTTGTTTTCAATTAAAAAAAAACGTAATTTTGATTCAAAATAATTGCAATTTTTATTCGTTATTAGGAGTTAATCAAGCACAAAATAAATTTTCAAAATGAAAAAATTATTTTTTATTTTTCTGGTCTTGCTATTTAGCAGTTCTATCTATTCACAAGATACATCCAGAGAGTTTTTAGATCAAGGGGTAAATCAAATTACTCGAAAAAACTACACAAAGGCCATTGAGCTTTTTGACAAAGGAATCGAGCTAGATAATGGAGACCCAGAATTATATGCCCATAGAGGTCAAGCCAAGCACTACTTAACTCGCTATCATGAGGCTATTTTAGATTATAACATGGCCATCAAAATTGAACCTGACTATTCTGAAGTTTATCATCTTAGAGGACTTGCCAAGGCAGAACTTAAAGATATGAATGGAGCTTGTGAAGATTGGGAAATTTCTTATGAAAAAGGAGAAAAAAGGGTCATGGAATTGCTGGTGGAGTTCTGTAAAGATTATTTGGATGGTGATACCTCAAATAAACCTAAAAAGTAAAAACATTGCTTATGAAAAACTTAATTTTAAGATACAGTATTGTATTATCGTTGGGATTATTCTTTTTTTCGGCTTCTTTAAATGCACAAAAATCTTCTTCTGATTATCTTGATCAGGGCATTAAACACATGAGTAAGCAGCAGTTTGAACAAGCATTGGAATCGTTTGAACAAGCTTTTACACTCAAAAAAAACGATCCCAATATTCTTGCGTTTCGCGGTCAAGCAAAACATCAGCTTGGTAGATTAAAAGAGGCTATCGTAGATTATAATTTAGCGCTAGAATTGGAACCCAATTATGCAGAAGTTTTTCACCTTAGAGGTTTAGCAAAATATGAATTGAATGACAAAACAGGAGCCTGTGAAGATTGGGAAAAAGCAAATATAATTGGATATAGTGGTGTTATCGATTTAATTATCGAGTATTGTATGAAAAAAAATGCCGAATAAAATCATTTTCTCAAACGGTTATTATACCGTGATTTCTTTTATAAATTTAGTTACTATTGCTTCAAGCAATTTATTTTATTTTAGCCCAAAATGAAAAAAATACATTATTTATTATTCTGCTTTCTCCTTTTTGGTTTGATGCAAAAAAACCATGCCCAAGTAGATTCATCCGACTTTATTGCCTTTTTTCATATCAATACTGGATACCAATTGCCCATGGCTGATATGAAAGAGAGATTCGGAGGCAATGCCATCGTAGGAGCTGGCTTTACGATAAAAACAAAAAGCAATTGGACGTTTGATTTAAGCTACAATTATATGTTTGGATCAATAGTGAAGAATGAAGTTCAATATTTGCAAAATATTCTTACCGATGAAGGTTTTATCATTGATGGAAATGGAGAAATTGCTGAGGTTAAAATGATGGAAAGAGGATGGAACGCCTTTGTGGGTGCTGGAAAAATATTTCCGGTTTCGGCAAGTAAAAAGAATTCTGGTATTTGGTTCAAAACGAGTTTTGGTTTGCTGGAACACAGAATAATGATTCACAATCCCAAAAATGTAACACCTCAGATTAAAGGAGATTATAAAAAAGGCTATGATAAACTGTCCAATGGATTGGCTTTAAATCCCTTTGTTGGATATGTTTGGTTGAATAAAAAACAAATTATAAACACCTATATTGGTGTTGAAATGATTGCTGCGTGGACAGAGGGCAGACGTTCGTATAACTTTGTAGAAGCTAATCAGGAAAAAGAAAAACGATTTGATATGGTACTTGGGATTAAAGCTGGTTGGATTATTCCTGTCTATAAGAGAGAACCAGATCCGTTTTATTTTAAGTAGAATGAGTCATGAGATTTTTCTATAACATTAGTATATATTTATATGCCTTTGCCATAAAAATGGCCTCCTTTTCAAACCAAAAAGCAAAAAGTTGGGTTGAAGGAAGATTGGGAATATTTGAAGCTCTGACGAATTTTAGAAACCAATATCCCCAAGATGCGGTTTTGTGGTTTCATTGTGCATCTCTAGGAGAATTTGAGCAGGGAAGAGCTTTAATGGAAAAAATAAAAAAAGAGAAACAAGATTACAAAATTGTATTAAGTTTTTTTTCTCCTTCTGGTTATGAGGTTCGAAAAACCTATGAATATGCCGATTTTATTTGCTATTTGCCAATAGATACTCCCAAAAATGCCAAAAAATTCGTGCGTATTTTAAACCCAGAAAAAGTATTTTTTATAAAGTACGAATATTGGTATAATTACATTGAAGAATTGTGGAAACAGAAGATTCCATTATTTATTGTTTCCGCCATATTTCGCGAAAAACAAATATTTTTTAAATCTTATGGATTTTGGTTTCGAAAGCAATTAGAGAAAATTCAGTGTTTTTTTACTCAAAATCAGGAGTCTATTGATTTATTGAAATCTGTGGGAATAGAAACTGCAATTTTAAGTGGAGATACTCGTTTTGACAGGGTTGTAGAAGTTGCCAAAAACCCATTAAAATTTCCCGAGTTAGAGAGTTTGGATCGAAACAAAACCTTTATTATTGGAAGTTCATGGGAGGCCGATGAGGTGCTGATTGCCAATGCACTGGATGACTTAACGAACCTAACTCTAATTATTGCCCCACACGAAGTAAACAAGACAAGAATACTTGAACTGAAAAAGATTTTTCACGCCAAAAAACCGATTTTGCTTTCCCAATTATCCAAAACAAATGCAAAAGCCTATGAGTTAATTATTGTTGATTCGATTGGAAAGTTGAGCAGTATTTATCAGTATGGTTTTGCTGCCTATATTGGGGGCGGTTTTGGGAAAGGAATTCATAATATTTTGGAGGCCGCTTGCTGGGGAATG
Organism: Bacteroidales bacterium; assembly: GCA_028684405.1. Taxonomy (GTDB): domain Bacteria; phylum Bacteroidota; class Bacteroidia; order Bacteroidales; family WCHB1-69; genus JAQUGA01. The sequence continues at coordinate 15,042 of JAQUGA010000031.1, forward strand.
CCCATTATTTTTGGACCCAATTATCATAAGTTTTATGAAGCAAAAAACTTGGTACACAAAGGTTCTGCCTTTTCGGTTAAAAACTCAGATGAATTTTCGGATGTTTTACAATCTTTAATTTCGAATAATGAATTATTATTGAACGCTTCTGCTATTTCTCGTCAGTTTGTACACGAACAGAAAGGAGTGGTGGATACCATTTATAATGTTGTGTTTCAAAAGTAACATATGGAAAAAATCCTTTATTCCATATTGTTTTTGTTTGTTGTTAATTTTCCGCTAAAAGCGCAGTTGGATATTGTATTTCAAAAATTAGAATTAAATATCAATCCAGATACTTTGTTGTTGGAAGGGAAATCCACCATCTATTTCAAAACAATTCAAACTCAAAATTACATTGAAATTGATTTAAACAGTGTTTTTGATATCGAAAGTATAAAGTATCAGGGGTTAGAATATCCTTATATACATGAAAATCACAAAATTAGAATCGAAAACCCAAATGCCTTTATCGCTGGGGTTTTGGATTCGGTTTTTATTCATTATCGCGGTGTTCCGAATAATTCGCTGAATGTGACCTCTTTTAACCGTGATTTTCACGAAGGAGTTCCAATTATTTGGACATTATCAGAACCTTATGGATGTGCCGATTGGTGGCCCACTCAAAATTCACTTTCCGACAAAATTGACTCCATCGACATTGTAGTGCATTCTCCCGAACAATATCGAACCGCTTCAATTGGATTGTTGCGTTCGGATACCGTTGCGAGTGGAATGAGAACCGTCGTATGGCAACATCGATATCCCGTAGTGCCATATCTTGTTGGAATTGCCACCACCAATTATATCCAATATAACGACACGGCTTTTTTTGAAAATGATACTATTTTGATTATGAATTATGTTTTTCCAGAATACGAGGAATTTTATCGTTTGCATAGCCACACCATAGCTATTAAGATGAATTACTACAATCGAACCTATGGAATGTATCCATTTTATAAAGAAAAATATGGACATGCTCAAATTCCTGGTTACGGTGGGATGGAGCATCAAACCATGACTTTTATTTCCAGTTTTTCTTATCTGTTAGTGGTTCACGAGTTGGCTCATCATTGGTTTGGAAATTATGTGACCTGTTCATCCTGGGAAGACATTTGGCTGAACGAAGGATTTGCAACGTATACGTCTAATTTATATTTGGATTTTGAACCATTTCCAAATGGTTTCGACCGCTGGCGGGCTACTGCCATTGAAAGTATCTGTTCGCATCCTGATGGAAGTGTATGGGTAAATGATACAACGGTGCGAAATAGAATTTTTTCAGGTCGTTTGTCGTACGAAAAGGCCGGTATGTTTTTGCAAATGATACATTATAAAATTGGAGATTCGCTCTATTACGAAACCGTTCGACAATTTATAAATCATCCAAATCATGCTTTTGGATTTGCATCTACAGCTGATTTTATTGCTGTTTTACAGAATGTTACAAATGTAGATTTTTCTTACTTTTTTGAATATTGGTTTTGGGGTGAAGGACATCCGAATGTCGATATAACCGCAAAAGCGTATAAAAACAACACCGTATTTTTTAGTCTTGA
>JAQUGA010000032.1 GCA_028684405.1 Bacteroidales bacterium
TTATCCATGTCGAAATCTTTTCCGGCATGTTCCACAAAAATATCATATTCATGAAAAGTATCGGGATCTAATATGGAAACTATTCGCTCACGAGCTGTCATTTTCCCAGTGGCTTTTTGCTTTTCAACAGCCTTTGAACCACCTCCAAGCATTGCAGTTTGCATGCGTTTTTTTAGGTCGTACGTTTTTTGCCTCAATGACATAACTTTAATTTTTAGTTGAAAATCATTTAATACTACTTGCAAAAGTATGCATTTTTTACAATAGAATGGGTTTTTTTGCTTGCTTCTTTAATCTATAACTACATAATGAAGTAATTATCACGAGAATAAATTAGTGAAAGTAAATTTTTGCCCATCAAACAATCCTTTATCACTGAGCTTAAGTTCGGGAATAACCAATAATGACATAAAGGAAAGGGTCATAAAAGGAGCTTTAAGCGTTGAACCCAGTGCTAAAGCCTGATTATGAATATCCTCGTATAAAGCTGCCACCTCTTTCCCATCAAGGTCCGACATTATTCCAGCAATCGGCAACGCCAGTATGTTCGTTTTGTCCCCTTTTGAAACTGAAATTCCCCCTTTTTCAACAATAATGGCATTTATAGCGTTCACAATATCTGTGTCATTGGTTCCTACTGCTACAATGTTATGACTATCGTGAGCGATGCTCGAAGCCATTGCTCCTTCTTTTAATCCCATATTTTTGATAAATCCAACAGCAGGCTTAGATGGCATGTACCGATTTAGAACCACCATTTTCAGCACATCATTTTTTATGTCTGAAACAACTTTTCCGTTTTCTGTTTTGGCTTTTACAATAGAAACCTGAGTATATAATTGTCCATCTTCCACCACAATCACTTTTATTTTCTCTGACTGAGTTTCTATTTCAATATCCTGAATATCAAGAGGTAGAACATTAAAAGAATTGGGTTTATTATAAATTTCTTCAACATGAATTAGACTTTTCCCAGTTTCGGCAACTTTCTGTCCATTTATATATGTGAAAAGTATATTTAAAGAATCAAAATTATCAATAACGATAAAATCAGCAGCATCTCCTTTTTGAAGCAATCCAACATTCAAATTATAATGCCTAACAGGATTATAGGAGCAAATTTGGGTAGCCACAAGCGGATCCATTCCTTTTTCGATCGCTCTTTTAAACAACAGATTAATATGTCCTTTTATTAAATCATCAGGATGTTTGTCATCGGAGCAAAACATTACTTTTTCGGGTTGCTGCATAGCAACTTCAAAAAGATCATCAAAGTTCTTGGCAGCACTTCCTTCGCGAATTTGAATTTTCATACCTTGTAGAATTTTCTCATAAGCCTCATCTGCATTCATGCATTCGTGGTCTGTTGAAATTCCAGAATTGGCATATGCTTGAAGTTGTTCGCCCATAAGCCCTGGTGCGTGACCATCAATGGGCTTTTTATAATGATGTGCCCATTCAATTTTTTTTAATACTTCTGGATCATTAAATATAACGCCTGGATAATTCATCATTTCAGCTAAGTAATAAATATCTTTTCTTTTTAGCAATGATTCTATTTGTTTAGCATTAATTTTTGCCCCTGATGATTCAAAATCAGTTGCTGGAACGCATGATGGAGCCCCAAAAAAGAATTTAAAAGGAACTGTTTTGCCATCTTCAATCATAAAATCAACGCCTGCTGTTCCCAATACATTTGCAATTTCATGCGGATCAGAAACACAAGCCACGGTTCCATGAACAACTGCCGATTTGGCAAATTGCGCCGGACGCAACATAGAACTTTCGATATGAACATGACTATCAATAAAACCTGGCATAATATATACGTCACTGTCTATTTCTTTCTCTATGATATTGCTTATAATGCCATTTTTAACAGCGACAGTACCTTTAAATATCCGATTGTTGACAACATCTACAATGTTGCCCGAAATGCAAAATGTTGTCTTCATATTCTATCCGATTTAGTTATTTTGCCAGCTAATTGTCCGCATGCAGCAGCAATATCCTTACCGCGACTTTTGCGAACATTTACAATAAGATTTTTAGATTCTAAGTAGTTTGCAAAATCAGCACGTGTTTTGTCGTCTGATTTAGAATAAGGTATTCCTTCCGTGGGGTTAAATTCTATAATGTTGACTTTCACCGGTATACTTTTGCAAAATTCAGCAAGTGTTCTTGAATGAATTGCTTGATCGTTTACATTTTTTAATAAAACATACTCAATTGTAATGCGCTGATTGGTTTTTTGATGATAGTATTTTAATGCGTCGGTGATTTCTGATAAAGGATTGAGTTTTGCTGTTGGAATCAGTTTTTCGCGTTCGCTTTGAATAGCGCTGTGCAATGAAATTGCCAGCTCAATACCCAATTGCTTATCGGCCAAATTGTATATTCCGTCACACAATCCGACCGTCGATAAGGTTATTCGTTTGGGCGACATTCCTATATAGAGAGGCGATGTTAGTTTTTGGATGGCATTTGAGCAAGCTTCCAGATTAAGCATCGGTTCGCCCATGCCCATAATTACTATATTGCTGATGGGATTTTGGTAATTTTCCAGAGCATACGCTTGCATCAGCGTAATTTGGTCGAAAATTTCTCCAGCACTTAAATTTCTATCAAATCCCAACTTTCCAGTAGCACAAAAACTACATCCCAAAGGACATCCAACTTGAGTAGATATACAAGCTGTTACTCTTTTTAAACTTGGGATTAAAACTCCTTCCGTAAGTTTTTTATCATGACTGATGAAAGAAAACTTAGCTGTTGTATCAGATGATTTTTGAATTTCCTGAATTTCCAAAGCATGAAAACTGAACTCTTCTTGTAATTTATCAATCAAAGATTTTGGAATGTTTTTTAAATCATCAAACTGACGGGCCCCTTTATTCCAGAACCATTCATGAATCTGTTTGACCCGAAACCCCTTTTCGCCATTTTTCTCAATAAATTTGGCTAAATCAGCGATTCCAAGGTCTCTTATATCTATTTTTTTCATCTTTTTATTTTAAATTGCAAAATTAATCGTTTTTGTCCAAAGTAAGCCTCTTTTCTGTTTCCTCTTTTTGATTTATAAAATTGACAATAGGCACTGGAAATGCTTTTTGGGAAAGATTTATTTGAGGAATTAATTCATACAAGGTCAAAAGAGTATCAGAAATAGCATTCAAAGAAACATCACACTCCCAAAACACGATATGCAGCTCTCGATGCGACAATTGGTGAATAATTTTTGAATGTTTTTTCAGGATCTTTCCAGAGGATTTGGGTAAATGAAAGAAATCAACAATATCTATTTTTTTTGCATTTTCTTGCTCCATTAATGGCAGTTCATATAAATCTTGCCAAATATCTTTTTGCACTCTTTTGAAAACCAAAGTAGACGGAACACCTTTGTTCAAAAATTTAAAATAGACATAATTTAAAAATCTTTTTTGTTTTTTTGCTGGTTTTTTTACAAGCGGTGTTGAGTTGACTTTATCGTCAGCAAATGCCCGGCAATTCATATTAAAAAGACAATTTTGGCAATTTGGATTTTGAGGAGTACAATAGAGAGCCCCATATTCCATTATCGCTTGATTGAAAATATCAGGAGTTTTTACTTTTTGAATTTCTTGCAGAACAAAATATTCTATTTTTCGTACATTTTCTTTTTTAGAAACCTCATCATAAATACCTAAATATCTGCTCGTAACCCGAATTACATTTCCATCTACCACCGGAGTATATTCGCCAAAAGCAAAAGAAGCAATGGCAGAAGCGGTATATTTTCCAACGCCTTTTAGTTTCAGAATTTCGGCAAACGTAGAAGGAAATTCTCCATTAAAATCCTCCAGAATCTGCTTTGCTGCTTGATGCATGTTTCTGGCTCTGGAGTAATATCCCAAGCCTTGCCAAAGATGCAAAACCGAATCTAAGGGAGCATTTGCCAATGATTTTAAATTTGGAAAAGAGGAGATGAACCTTTGATAATAAGGCAAACCTTGTTCTACTCGAGTTTGCTGCATAATAATTTCCGAAACCCAAATTAAATACGGATTGCGCGTATTTCGCCAAGGCAAATCACGCTTGTTTTCTGCGTACCAATTTAATAATTCTGATGAAAAATTCATGCAATAATTGTTTCAACAAAGATACGATATAGTTTAAATGGGAAGGACATACAGAAAAAAGGATGAAAATAGAAACATTGAGATTTGATTTATTTTTTGTGATTTTGTTTTTTGTTTAATTATTATTAGTAAATTGCATGGGTAAAATCAAAAAAATCAAATTATGGACAGCAACAAAATTGAGATGTACATTATGACATCTGGAGCAAAATTTCCACCTGAAAGATTGATGGAAATTCGTCAAAAATTAGAACAAATGGATGAAAATAAGTTTATAATGATTCAATCATTGCAGCTTAAGGATCCAACAACTTTACTGATCATTTCTCTATTGGTCGGAGCACTAGGAGTTGACCGCTTTATGCTGGAAGACACTGGATTAGGCGTAGCGAAATTATTAACCGCTGGTGGCTGTGGTATCTGGACAATTATTGACTGGTTTACAGTTATGGATCGTACTCGTCAACTTAACTATGCGAAATTTATGCAATTTGCGATTTAAATTTCAACATTCATGGAAGAATAGATACCGCTTGATGTTGCTTGCAATTTCAAGCGGTTACTTTTATATATTTATCTCTGCATGGTTGGATCCATTGCAAGAGAAAACGCTTTGTGTTTTTAAAAACCTCACAGGATATCCTTGTGCTGGATGCGGAATGACGCGCAGTACGATTTCGTTGTTTAAAGGAAATATACCAGACAGTTTTTATTATAATCCATTGGCCATTGTTGTCAACATAATGGTGTTGGTTGCATTTGTTTGGATGATTGTTGATTTGGCACAAAACAAGGTTCGCTTTGAAACATTTATTCGAAGAAAAATGCATCCTGCTTTTTTAATTGCAATCTTTTTAATTGTATTTGCCAATTGGTTTTGGAATATCAGAAAAGGATATTAATCTCAATTCGAGCTGCAATAAAAAGATAACAAAAGGATAGAAATGAAAGCAATTTTGTCGAAGACAGATAATACAGGACATAAAAAAAACCTCAAATGAGGTTTTTTTTTTATTATTTACAATCAGATTTTAATAGAATATGTGTCTATTGTCAGTGATTTTAGATTTTGCTTTAATCGCATCAAACAAGCTATTTTCTACACGTTGATTAAACATTGACGACGCTTGCATTTTAACGAAGCGGAAATCCATGTTTTCAGGTGCAGCTACAATCTCATCAACTACAACAACATATACTCCTTGTTCACCTTTGATAGGTTTAGAAACACTTCCTTTTTTCATTGCAGAAATTTGACCAATAACACTAGGTTCTGGACCAAAACGTCCAAGATTTTGCGATGCAAAAACAACATTAGAAAGAGAATCAACATTGGCACTTAACTTTGTTGCTATGGCATTAATGTCGTTGCTTCCCATTTTAGTAATATCATCAATTAATTTTTCGGCTTTTTTATCTCGAATTACCAAAGGTTCGATTAGTTTTTTCACATCCTTAAGTTCGGCGAATCCTTTTTTGCGGAATGATTCAATGGCAGCAACAATGTATTGTCCGTCAATATCATAAACTTGGGAAACATCTCCTTCTTTTGCTTTTTCAGCAAAGCACCAACGAACTATTTCGCGACCGTTTTGAACACCAGGGATGGTATATTGCATTTTGCCAACTCTTTCGGCTAAACGTTTGTTGTATCCGTTTTCGACAATTGCTTCGTTGAAACTTTTAATATTTTCGTTGTCTCCAGACAGTTGATTTGCAAGCGTATAAACATCTTGGATGGTTGATTCACTGGGTTCAATCACTTTTTTAGCAACGGCTAAACGTACTTTTTTAACAGGGGCTGTTTTATCGGTTACTTTTAAAATATGATATCCCATACCCGATTCAACGATTCTGAAATCGTTTACAGAAACCGTAATTAAACTATCGAAAAACAGCTGAAAATTATAGTCGCCATCAATCATCCAGTTAAGATTTCCGGTATCTCTTTTTGCATTTTGGAATTCGGAAAGCGTTAGAATAGCTTCGTCAAATCCAGCAGGATTCCGTTTTATAGCAATTAACAAACTGTCAACATATTTTTTCGCTTCTTCTTTTGTTCTGGTTGCATTTTCGCCATTACGAGCCTCTTTGTGTGCAATCATTAAATGACTTGCCTTAATTGAATCAGGGCGTGCGTGAGTAGAAAGAAGTTTGCCAAAATAGTGAGCATTATTCTCAACAAAAGGCTCAACAAAAGAACCTTCGTTCATGCTAAATACTAATGAATCGAAACCCATTGGCAACATTCCTTTTTTGAAAAAAGTGCTGTCGTATTTTGAATCGGGCAGAGTATTGATAAAACCAATTGGATTTTCTGAAGTTAAAAATTCACTGTAAAGAGTTTTTACATTTTCCTGAATTTCATTTAAATCTTCAGGGGTTGGATTGATGTCGAAAATTACATATTCAATATTAACCGACTCTTCTTGTTCAAAATAGTATTTATGTTCATCGTACCATTTTTTATAATCATCTTCTGTTAGAGTGATGGTGTTATCTTCCACCATGCGATAATTGGCTTGAACTACTCGAAGATTTTTAGAAGCATATGATTCTTCAAATTTCATTTTCGCAATTGCTTCTGGCATATAATATGATTTGGCAATCAGAGCAGAGTATTTTGTATTGATGCGTTCCTTTTTAATTTCCTCCACAATTTGGTTGAAAAACTGACGCTCTTCGGGACGAGCTTGATCAATATTATCCATAAACTGCTCGACAAAAGCAGGATTAAAAGAACCGGTTTCGGGATCTCTAAAAACTTGAAGAATAATGGGATGTGGATTTCTTCCTTTAATGAGGTCGTCCATCTCTTCTTCGGTAACAACAATTCCTAGTTTGTCGTACTCTTTTCCTAAAAGTTGCTCTTGTAGTAACATTTCCCATACCATATCACGTATTTGGAAAGTTTCTTCTGCTGATAAATTTTCTTTTCCTGTATTTCTTTTATAAATATCTTCTTGATTAGAAACACGATTGAAAAAATCAGTGTACGTTATATCAGTTCCATTAATTTTTCCCACCTTATTAGTACCACTGCTGCTTGATGAACGGACAAAGTCGCCCATGATAAAAGCGAACAATGCAAGCCCAATAACAATAAGTAAAAATGTTGAGTGCTTACGAATTCTTCCAATTACTGCCATATTCTTTGTTTTTTTATATAAAATGAATGTGCAAATTTATAACAATATACGAAACACTGAAATATTTTCGCTAAATAATTTTTATTTTTTACTCTAAATCACAAATCATACGTTTTAAACATCAAACATTTATGAAAATAATCGATGTTTTAAAACAAATATTTACTATTGAATGCCACTCACTTCAACTTGTGGTGCAATTTTTTTTACCAAACCTTGCAAAACACTGCCCGGCCCCAATTCAACACAATGCGTTAAACCATCTGCCGCCATGTTTTGAACTATTTGCGTCCATTTTACGGGGGACGTTAGTTGAGCGATTAGATTTGTTTTAATTTGTTCTGGATCGCTGGTCGGTTTTGCCGTTACATTTTGATAAATCGGGCAAATTGGCTTATTAAAACGAGTTGAATTAATGGCTTCGGCCAATTCCTCTTTTGCCGGATTCATTAATGGGGAATGAAAAGCACCGCCAACTTTTAGCGGCAAAGCTCTTTTGGCACCAGCTTCTTTCAATTTTTCGCAAGCGATATTAATTCCTTCAATGCTTCCTGAAATGACAAGCTGACCAGGGCTGTTATAATTTGCGGCAACCACGACTTCGGGAATGCTCTCTAATACTTTTTCCACCACTGAATCTTCCAATCCTAATATGGCAGCCATGGTTGATGGCTCAGCTTCGCAAGCTTTTTGCATGGCCAAAGCACGACGATAAACCAGTTTCAGTCCATCTTCAAAAGAGAGTGCACCTGCCGCTACCAAGGCCGAAAATTCACCCAAAGAATGACCGGCTGTCATTTCGGGTTTAAAATCATCGCCCAATGATTTTGCCAAAAGTACAGAATGAAGGAAGATGGCGGGTTGGGTCACTTTTGTTTGACGCAAATCCTCATCCGTTCCTTCAAACATTAAATCGGTGATGCGAAATCCCAAAATTTCATTGGCTTTTTCAAACATCGCTTTAATTTCGGGATGGCTATCATAAATAGACTTACCCATTCCTACAAATTGAGCTCCCTGTCCAGGAAATACATATGCTTTCATGTTGTTTTCTTTTCATTAATGAGGGGACAAATATAGAAATTATTTTGTTATCCTTTTGATGTCTTTTCTTCGAATCTCTTTTTTGGGAATATCGAAAGGGGTGAAAACAAATTTATTTGAAATTTTTATGGATAAAATGACCGTTATCATTGTTGAGACCAAAATTGTTATCATAATCAAAATTTGATATTTAATGGCCACCATTGGATTGCTACCGCCCAATATTTGTCCAGTCATCATTCCTGGCAAAGAAATCAAGCCTACAACTGCCGTGGTTGCAATAAGTGGATTTAGCGATTTTTGTAAGGCTTGGCGAATAAAAATTTGCAAAGCTTCGGATTGAGTTGCACCATTTGCAATGGAATATTGATACAGCAATTGCTCTTTGGACAAATGATCGTAAAATGAATTCAGTGCAATAATGTTATTCGACAAACAGTTGCCAATAAGCATTCCGGTGATGGGAATTAGGTAGCGAGCTTCTAAAATAAAATCCATTCCCAGAATAAAACCTAAAAAATAAAAATCTACAATTAGAATGCTAATAATCAAGGACACTAAAACAGGAATTAAAAATATTTTGCGACTCAAACCACTTCTTTTAACGGTTGTAAAAGCCGCAATAAAAATCATAATTACTACCCAAAGAATATTGATAAATGGATTGTTATAGGTAAAAATAACATCTAGATAAATGCCTACAAATAACAATTGAACTGTCATTCGAGCAACTGCAATAAGCGTTGGTTTTGTTAAGTTGGTTTTGTATTTATAAAAGAAATAAAGAGGCACTATCAATAATAAATACCCCAATGACAAATCTAGCCATCCAATATCGTGTGCAACATTCATGACGGTTTTTTTAGTTCAATTATCGTATCCATATGCTTGTTCCAATTATTATTGTGCGAAACCGAAACAACGGTCAGTTCAGGTTTTAGGCGAAGCATTTTAATTACCGCATTTTGCGCTTCATCGTCGAGGGCAGAAGTAGGTTCGTCGAGCAAAAGTAGTGTTTTTTTCAAAAGCAGTTGCGATGCCAGTGCTACCCTTTGTTTTTGTCCTCCCGAAATCTCATCCAGTTTTTTTGACAAAATGTTTTGTTCGAGTTGCAGATTTTCGAGCATTTCGGATATTTCATTTTCGGTCGGTTTATGATTTTTGTTTTGAGCAAAAGAGAATGGAAAAAACAAGAGATCTCCGGCTGAATCGAGTTTAAAATAAAGGTCTTGCGGAAGCCAGGCTGTTTTTGCTCTTATCTGTTTGATGGTGGAAGCCGAAAGAAGCATTTTATCAATTTCGATAGAACCCTTTTGTATTTCTACAAAACCCAAGATAGAATTTAAAATAGTAGATTTTCCGATGCCCGATGGTCCCGAAATTACAACTTTTTGACCACGTTTAACATTCATCGAAAATTCTTCAATTACTTTTACTCCATCAAAGGAAACTGATATTTTATCAAGATTAACCATTTATTGTTTTATCGTTTTTGTTTTAGTGACCAAAAATTAATGCCCACAGCTACTAGAAGCATTGCAAAACCTATCATAAAAGTAGCAAAAAAACCAAACCATTCGTAAAGTACAATTCCAATCAGAGGTGCAAAAAAGGACCGCAATCCGGTGAGGGTTAAATGTATGGCCTGATAATCAGCGGTTTCTTCGGTTTTGCAAAAATAGGCCGAGCCAATATACCAAAGTAAAGCCATGGCAGCAGCAAAAAACCCATTGGAAAGAACAGCTATAAGCAAAGTGAAATAAAGTTTTATGCCCCAAATTTCGACATAAAATGGGAAAAACTCAGTCAGTCCAATAAAAAGAACATAGCCCGCCAATCCTGCGTATGTGACCATCGAAAAAGTTCGGGGATCAATTCGTCCAATTAATTTTCCTAAAAAGGGCAATAAAACAATAGCAATGAGATTGTATGAGTTTTTATAAAAAGCAACACTCGAATAATTTAATTCCAAAGCTCTATCAAAATAAATGGCAATCACACCCACGGTTCCCATAAAAGCAAAGCCATAAAACATAAATCCCATTTCAAAATCCTTAAATGCTTTGTTGGTTCGCAGTGTAAAGTTCATTTGCTTAATTGAATCTTTCACGGATTGATACCAAGAATTACTCGATATTGGAATATCTTCGGAAGAAAAAGGGATTTTTGTCAACACGAAAAATGCCGAAATTCCCAACAATGAAATGATGGGAAAAACAAAAAGATATGAATTTAAATAGTTATCGAGAAGCAAGCCATACGCAAATGTAACAATCATCATCACGAATTTATTTGCCGAAGCTGCATGGCTATAATATCTTCCAAAATTTTCCCGAGAATAGGCTTTTATAAGTATTTGATTAATAACAGGATATATAATAGGATTGGCGCTAAAATAGATAAAAAACACACTTAAGAAAACCCAATGACACATGGTGTTTCCATACATCAAATTGCTATCTGACGGAAAAAAGGCAATCAACATCAGCGGCAAGCGGGTGGCCAATGCTAAAATTCGGATCATTTTTTTCTTGTCTTTGGTTCGATTGACAAATTCGTTTAATGCCACCGAAGAGACCAATACGATAACGCTAAATTGAAATAAAAAACCTACCTGAAAACTCGTTCCTTTAAGGCTTTTCAAAAAAACGAATTCGTTTAAAGCAAGCACTCCCAATATGATTCCATCAATAATTGAATAGAGCATATGAAGCCGATAAACATTCCGCTCGGCTAAAGATTCAAAACTTAAGTTCAAAATTCGCTTCAACATTCGGCAAAAGTATACATTTTTCGGTTTTTTGATCTCATAATGCGTATATTTATAACCAGAAAATTATAATAAATAGAAGTTTCTCTTTGTTTTTATAAAATTCTGTTTTCAACATTGATATTTTTATTAATTTAGCCATAAATATTTTACTGTAATAATAATAACAATGAAGCAAATACTTACACCTACCGACTTTTCAACTGGATCTGAACATGCCTTAAAATATGCTGCAACTTTAGCTACAGAGCTGAACACAGGAATTACGTCTTTGTGGATTGACAATAGCTCTTCGTTGGATTTACACGGTGAAATAATTGTCAACGAATATAAAAAAGATGCAAAAAAGAATCTGAATAATCAACTGGATAAAATTCGCAAAGAATTTCCAGGTATCGAAATGCAATCAGCCATAAGAAGTGGAAAAGTGTATAAAGAAATTGCTCAATATGCTCAATCCTTGGAATTTGACTTAATTGTTTTAGGCACTCACGGAGGCTCGGGTTTTGAAGATTATTGGATTGGCAGCAATGCATATCGGATTGTATCAACCGCACAATGCCCTGTTATTTCCATTCGACCCAACTACTCTTTTTCGGGAAAAGGCATCTCAAAAATACTTACCCCGATAGACCACACTCCCCATACGCTCGACAAACTGGGATTGGTTATTAAATTTGCAAAAATATTTAAAGCAGAAATCCAAATACTAACATTGTATTCAACTCCTCTCAAAACAATCAACCGAAAAGCTGACTTAGCAACAACTTCGGCCTTTAATCTTATCAAAGAAGAAGGCATCACTGTGTATCAAGACAGCATTAATACTTCAAATATTACAGCAGATATTTTAGATTTTATAAACAAATCGAATATAGATTTGTTAGCTATAATGACAGAGAACAAAGCAAGTGACGTTTCATCTATGATTGGTCAAGAAGCTCAACAATTAATAAATCAATGTACGATACCTGTATTATCTATTAAAGAATAAAAAATGAAAACATTTTGCACTCCTTTTCTTTCCTTCTTGCTTCTAATAATAAATATTTGGATGTTTCCATCTTTTATAAAAGCACAAGAGGTTAATATCCAAAAAGAGGCAGGCATTGAAGAGTTAACGACAAAATACATTCAGGCAAACGAGAAAGTCAAATCTATTTCAGGATTTAGAGTTCAAATATTTTTTGATTCGGGCAATAATTCAAGAAATGCAGCCGAAACAATACAATCAAGGTTTAATGCAAAACATCACGGAACCCCTAGCTATTTGACTTTTCGTGAACCTAACTTTCGAATCAGAGTTGGCGATTTTAGAACTCGTCACGAAGCCAGAGGTTTCTTGCGACAAATTCAAGCAGAATATCCAAATGCATTTGTTATTAAAGACGAAATAAATTTAAGCCCTGTTTTTTCAAATTTTTATGATAATAGTATTGAAAACTAACACCCTAAAATCAAATAATTTTTTGCCATTTAAGAAAAAAAAACATATCTTTGCCAAAATTTTAATCATCAAGTGAACAATATATAAACTAAAAATAATCAAAATGAAAAGATCACATCTTAATCTTATTGTCTTATTCATACTTTCGGCCTTTGTTTTTTCTGGTTGTGGTTTAAAAAAAATGACCAAGAAATATCCGGATGTTAGGTATGAAGTTAAGCCCGAAATGCTTGAAACAAATGGCGGAAAAGTTCAAGTAACCATTAATGGTAAAATTCCACCAAAATATTTTCATAAAAAAGCAATGATGGAAATAGTTCCTGTTCTTCAATCCGATAAAGGAACCATCGAACTTAGATCCATTAAACTAAAAGGTGAAAAAGCGGAAGGCGAAGGTACTGTTATTAATAAAAAACTAGGTGGATCATTCAGTTACACAGAAACATTTAATTACGATCCAAACTACAACAGCTCAGTTTTATATGCTAATGCCAAGGCTCAGTTGAAAAAGAAATCAGCAGAAATGACTCAAATTAAACTTGCTGATGGTATCATTTATACCAGCGAAAGAACTATTATTGACCCAGAATTGTCTTCTCAAGCGGCACCTGGAACTGGCACAAATGTTATTTTCGCCAATCATGGCTACGAAAAAGAAGTTCTTATTTCTAAAGAAGCAGTAATCTACTTCGAGCTTGACAGATCTGACTTAAACTGGAGAGTTCCCTTGAACCAAGACGCTAAATCTAAAGAACAATTAGAAAGCTTCATTGATTTTATCAAAAAAGAATATAAAGTTAAGGAATTAAGCTTGAATGCATGGGCGTCTCCTGAAGGAGAAGAGTCTCGCAACTCAAAACTTTCAGAATCTCGTTCTGCAACAGCCAACAAATGGTTTAAAGATCAAGTAAGTGCTTTCAGAAAAGCAAAAGCAAAAGAATTAAAAATTAAAGAGAAAGATGTACAATCAGTACTTCCAGAACTTACACCAAAAGCCAACGGTGAAGACTGGGAAGGTTTCATGAAAGCAATTGAAGCGTCTAATATAAAAGACAAAAATGCAATTCTTAATGTTGTTCGCAACCAAGCAGATGTGGCTCGTCGTGAACAAGAAATCAGAAACATGACTGTAATTTATCAAGAAATTGAAGAGAATATCTTGCCTCCACTTCGTCGAGCAGTAATCAAACTTACTTGTCTTGAGCCTCGCAAAACAGATGAAGATATTGCTACTTTAGCAACTACCGAACCTGAAAAACTAGATACCAAAGAAATTTTCTACTCCGCCACTTTAACCAATGATTTAGCAACTAAAGAGAAAATTTATCGCAATGCTATTAAAACATATCCTGAAGATTGGAGAGGTTATAATGACTTAGCAGCTGTATTAATTATGACAAAAAATTACAGCGAAGCCAAAACAATGGCTGAGAAAGCAAATACAATGTCGCCAAACAACGGATTGGTACTTAATAATCTAGGTGTTATTGCAATGATTAATAGAGATTTCGCTTCTGCAAAATCATATATTGAATCTTCGCAAAAAAATGGTGTAAACCAAAATTACAACATGGGAATTTTTGCTATAAAAGAAGGTGATTATGCAAAAGCAATTAGTTTGTTTGGAAACAAAACTTGTGACTACAACGTAGCTTTGGCACAACTTTTATCAGGCAACTTAAATGGTGCAGCTCAAAATCTTGATTGCATGAAAAACAAAACTGCTGCATCGCATTATCTTGCTGCTGTGGTTGCAAGTCGTTCGGGCAACAAAGCAAGCATGCTTTCCAACTTGAAAAAAGCATGTGAAATGGATGCTTCATTCAAAGCGCAAGCGAAAGATGATAGAGAATTTATGAAACATTTTAGCCATGCCGAATTCCTAGAAGCCATTCGATAATCTAAAAGTTTTTACAAAAAGGGGAGTCAAAATGACTCCCCTTTTTTTATGACTTAAATTAGATGCTGTTTCGTTATATTTCTATATTCTGGTAAAACCAACTCGAAAAATTTGAATTTGTGCTTTTTACAAACCTAGACATTAAAAAAGCGATGCAATAAGGATACAAAACTGAGTGGATTTTCTTTCTAATTAGATATGTAGTCCTCTGATTTCTCAATGAATAAAGAAAGCCTTTTCTGGTGAAAAATCCAAAAAGGGATATTTTTTTTCAAGAAATTCAATTTGCTGAATTATTTTTTGACAATGTGTTTTATAGGCTTCACTCTCCTTTAAAAACACTTTATGTTCCATCGCTTTTTTTATTTTCGATATTTCTTGAATCATAAAAAGCGTCTCTTTTTCAAAATATCCTGTTGAAAAATGATCAAATATATAATTGATAGCCAAATGATTAGGATGTATCATGTCGTCGGCATAAAAACGATAATCACGCAAATCGTCCATCATAATTTCATAGGCGGGATAGTAATCTACAAATTCAAAATTATCTTTTAAAGCGTGACAAAGAAGGGTGAGAATAGCTTTGCTTTTTTGATTTTCGGCAAAACCGTCGGAAAGATATCGAACTGGACTCAGCGTAGTAATTATTTTTAAATTCGGATTCTGCTCTTTGAGTTTTTCAAAAAGTGAGTTGTAAATATTCAACGTTTGATTAAATTCAATATATGTTTTGTCGAAATAACTTGCTGGCAATTTATGACAATTGGCTACAAGCTTATTCTGACTCTTTAAAAGATAAACATGAGCCGAACCAAATGTAATAAAAAGAATATTTGCACTTTTTAATGCCACAGAAGCACTCGTAATGCTTTGATTTATTTTCTCTATACTATTTTGTTTTACAGCATCCGAAAACCGACTGTGAAAATCAAAAGAATGCCATGCACCTTCATGTTCAAACAGATCAGTTTCTGAATATTGATTATTCTGAAGCAATATTTCTAAAGAGTTAGAAATAGAAATTGGATTATAAACAATTCCAAAAGGATTAATAATGGACTCAAACTTTAGTCTTTGCAGCTGATTTCCAATATTTTCCGTAAAACAAGAGCCCATAAAAAAGAGCTTGTCTTTTCCTTCTATTTTAAATTTTGAAGAAAAGCTATTTAAGGCTGTCCTAAATTCCATTTTTTTAAACAAAACTACATTATTTTTCTTTTCAGGTTTGTTTTTTATAAACACTTCCTCTATAATTTCTCATTATTTTCTTACAAATTCATAAAATAAACCCTATAGAGAAGGACTATTTGAAAAATTTCATCGCAAACAAAATTTAAAATATTACTTTTACCAAAAAAAATCAATGAACCATAATGAAATTCTGTTTTTTGGCGGATTTATTTTACTCGTCATTCTATTTTTAATTATCGACTTGGGTATTTTTGACCGCAAAGCTCACGTAGTTGGCATTAAAGAATCTTTAATCTGGTCGATTATTTGGATTGCTTCTGCACTTCTGTTTTTTGTAATGCTCCGATTTTGGGGACACGAACTCCATGGATTGGAAACCATGGAAGACATTAAAATGGTCTCTGACAAGTATAAACATGGGCTAGAACTTGATGGATTAAGCCTCAATGAGGCTTTGCAATTGTATAGAAACACTCTTTCCATAGAATTTATTACGGGTTATTTGATTGAAAAATCGCTAAGCATTGATAATATTTTTGTTTTCATTCTCATTTTTGCTTCCTTTGGAATTCCAAGCGAACACTACAAAAGAGTCCTTACATGGGGTATTATCGGTGCTGTTGTGATGCGTTTTATTTTCATTTTCGCCAGTGCTGCTCTAATTCAAAAATACGATTGGGTTTTATATATTTTTGGTGCATTTTTAATATTTACCGGACTCAAAATGTTTTTTACAAAGCATGAAAAAGAAAAAGACCCAAGCCAAAATATGATTGTAAAATGGC
>JAQUGA010000033.1 GCA_028684405.1 Bacteroidales bacterium
TCATTTTATATAATTATATAGGAGTAACTTATTATTGGAGAGGTGCCAGAGTGGTCGATTGGGGCACCCTGCTAAGGTGTTAACTGTGAAAACGGTTCGAGGGTTCGAATCCCTCCCTCTCCGCCAGGACAATTTTTTATCGTGCAGACCTGAGTGATAGCGACGAAGCTGTGACCCGACTGCCTAAAAAATTGTAAATAAAAACAACGACTTTTACGGTCGCTGTTTTTTATTCAGCCAGCAGTGTTAGCGTTTTATCTTTGTAAACTATTCTTGATCTTAGATTTCCGAGTAGTTCTCGCTTCTCTGAAACCGAGCCCTCTTTCAATATGTACTTGGCGTAATTTCGGATATCCATATCCTCTCTGTTTTTTACTTTGTCCGTGCTACCCAATACCGATCTTTGAAATATATTAAATCTCGCGATTTCATCTTCCAATTTTTGCCTCATGCCAAGTTCGTTGATATTTACTTTATCTAAAATTTTCAATAGCTCTATAATCAAATCTTCTTCGCGAATATATTTATTCTTGCAATTTCTATCTCTCGCCCTTGAGCAGGAGTAGTACACATATCTTGCGTGAGTGCCGTCTTTCAGTTGTTTGTATTTTTCCTCCGCCGATATTCCTGATCCGCAGTATCCGCAAGTAAATAACTTAGTGAATGAAAATTCGTGATTTTCTCTAACAATCTGATCTCGTTTCAACTGCGCTTGAGCTTTTTCAAATAATTCCTGAGTTATTATCGGCACATGTTTTCCTTGATACCAATTACCACTACCTTTTGGTGATTCAAATGTTCCGTAATAGAAGTGATTATCTAATATTCTATATATACCACTCAGTGTTAATGGCTTATTACCTCGGGTATAGAAATTTAATTCATGACGAAGCCAGTTGTACAATTTTCTGCCTGAGTAATGTTCGTATGCTACTTTTTCAAACATTTTCTTGATTGCTGGCGCTCGTAGCGGATCTATAAGCACCTGACACTTTTTATCCATCAAATTTTGATTCAAGTATCCAAGTGGTGCCACTCCCGGCCATAGTCCCATCTCCACTCTTGTTCGTAATCCACGCTTTACGTTTACACCTCTGTTATCGTTTTCAAGCTTCGCTTGCGATCCAAGAATCATCAGCAAGAATTTTTCATTTGGGTTGTTTGAAAACTTTTGACCAAATGTTCTTATTTCTTGGAGTAGTCCTGCGTCCATTAAATCCACGATTTTCCCTAAGTCGCCAGCATTCCTGCTGATACGATCTGGTGCCCAAGTTAAAATACCATTAAATTTACCTTGTTTGATCTCATCTATAATTTCGTTAAAGATTGGCCGTTGCTCTGTTTCCTTAGCCGAATGAGATTCTCGCTTCATTGTTACGACCTCCAAATTTTCCCGTTCGGCTAACTGAAGCATCTCCTTTATTTGTGAATCTATGGAAAGCACCTGTCTTTCCTCTGATTCCGTTGATTTACGGGCATACAGGCAATACCTTACTTTTACTGTTTGAGGCTGTGTTTGGGTCACCTCATAACCCTTTGGTGCTGTTATTTTCATATACTTAATGAATGACGCCAATCCCCAAAGGAGTCCAGAGCGTCCCGAGTAGATAACCTGTAGACAAGTAAATTACCCATATTCTACGGTTTAAGCTACTATACAGACCTATGAAAACCTATGAACATTTGACTTTATATTTGGAGTCTGATAGACTTGAATTAAACAATATGAGAAAAGACATACAAGAAAAACTCAAAGGAATGCCAGAGTTACTCTCTATCGGTCAGGTAGCAGAGATTTTTAGCATCCACCAAGACACTTTAAGAAACTGGGAAAAGGATGGCACCCTCGTTCCCCTTAGAGTTGGCCCACGCAAAGATCGCAAATATCGCCCACAGGATATTCAATCCATTGTGGACAAAATGGGAAGCAAACTTACCTTGCCCCAGCTCGAAGCTTTTCTTTGGAAGAGTGCAGATATTCTCCGAGGAAAAATTGACAGCTCTGATTATAAAAAATATATCTTCGGACTTTTGTTTTATAAACGAATGAGCGATGTGTGGGATGAAGAGTATGAGTCGGTAATGAAAGAGTACAACGACAAGACGATCGCTGGCGCTGATTACAATCACCGCTTTCAAGTTCCGAAAGATTGCCGATGGGAAGCAATTACCGAACAAGCGGAAAGTATCGGTCAAAAGTTAAATGACATCTTTGAAAAACTTGCCAATGCTAATAGTCCTAAATTAGACAAGATTTTTGATGACCTTGATTTTTCAAACAGAGATCGTTTCCCAAACGAAACACTTCAAAGACTTATAAATCACTTTTCTCAATATAATTTTGGCAATACCTACATTAGCTCTGACCTTTTAGGTGATGCTTATGAATATCTCATCAAACAATTCGCGGCAGATGCTGGGAAAAAAGGTGGAGAGTTCTACACGCCTCGTGAAGTTGAAAAAGTTATCGTCGGAATTCTTAAACCACACCAAAAAGATCACATATATGATCCGACCGCTGGGTCAGGAGGTTTCCTACTTGAAGCTTATGATTATCTAAAACAAAAGTCGGGCGAAAAGATTGCTAAGACACTTTATCTTTATGGGCAGGAATTAAATATCAGCACTTTTGCCATCGCAAAAATAAATATGTTTTTGCATGGTCTTGATAGTGCGGATATTCGACGTGGTGATACGATTGCAAATCCTCAATTTTTAACACAAAACGGTAATCTACAAACATTCGACATCTGCGTGGCAAATCCACCCTACTCAATTAAGGATTGGGAATACGAAATTTTTAAAAATGATAAATATGGTCGCGTTGAAGATTTTGATGCGCCACCAGACAAAAATGCCGATTTTGCTTTCGTTCTCCATATTATTAAGTCCATGAATCAAAATGGTCGTGCGGGCATTGTTTTGCCTCATGGTGTTTTGTTTCGAGGGGGTGCTGAAGGACGTATCAGAGAACAATTAGTCAAAAAGGATCTTATTGAAGCTATTATTGCACTGCCGGAGAAATTATTTTATGGGACAAAAATACCAGCCATCATATTAGTTCTGAATAATAATAAAGATACCGAACACAAAGGGAAAATGTTGATTGTTAATGCTGAAATGGATTTTGAAATCGATAAAAAACAAAATCGTTTAAGATTGGCTGATATACAAAAAATAGTTAATGCATTTGAAAATTTCAAATCATTACCACGATACGCAGAGATAGTAGTAAATTCTGATATTGAAAAAAATGATTACTGTTTAGACATAAAGCGATATGTTGATTCTTCACATATTCAGGCAGAAATCAATGTAGATATTTTGGACATTGAAATTCAAGATCTTGAGAAAAAAATATCATCTACAAGATCGCAAATTTCTAGTTTGATTAAAGAACGTTCCGCAAAAGGTAAATGGAAAGAAATTCCTCTCAACGAAGTTTTATTCGAACACAAAATGGTTAGCACTGGAAGTGAAGAGGTGCATTCAGTTTCAGTTAAAAAGGGCGTAATTAACCAAATTGAACATTTAGGGCGTTCGTATGCGGCAAAAGATACTTCAAACTACAAGCTAGTTAATCCTGGTGACATTATTTATACAAAAAGTCCTACCGGTGATTTTCCTTATGGAATAATTAAGCAAAGTAAAATTACTAAAAATGCCATCGTTTCACCGCTGTATGGTGTTTTTCATCCTAAAAATAAATATTTAGGTATTATTTTGGATGCCTATTTTGAGTCTGATGTAAATACAAATAATTACTTACAAACGATAGTATCTAAAGGAGCAAAAAATACAATCAATATCTCCAATACAAAATTCTTAGCAAAATCATTATATTTACCAATTACTGAGGAGGAGCAAAAAGAGTTGGCGGAAATTTTAGAAATGTTAAAAAAAGAAGAGACATTACATAACAAATTGGTTGAAGATTACGAATTAAGAAGGAAAGGTTTAATTCAAAATCTGTTTGGTGGAGGCAAAAAATAAAAGTATGAGCCAAATTCAACAGACAAAAGAAGATTTGCAAAGACAACTTGATTCACAGTTAGAACTTTTAGATGTGTTGGCTAATTTATACGATCAAGGACAAACTGTGGTTGCAAAATCAATCGCATCTTCTATAAGGGTTTTGTTGCATAAGACTCAGCAGTCTCACTCCTTACTGTCCCAACTTAATTTAGAAGACACGGATTTTTTTGATTCATGTCTTGTTGACGGCATTCCAGAAGATTATGAAAAATTAAAAAGGTTAGGTAGTTACGCCGGACTTTTTGGAATTGGTATAAGCAGTGAGGAAACCACTTATGTACCATATTTAGATGATATTCCTGGTAGTAAACCAAAGTATGCCAAGTACGAAGATTATTGGAATAGAATTGTTTTTCACGACAAAAATAATGGTACTTTTACACGTAAAGAGATAGTTCTTGCCGTAGCAAATAAAGATGGCGGTTCACATGTTGATCCATCTTTAGACAAGAAGTATGTTGATTTAGCTAAAAATAACTCCCTTAGATGGGAGGGGTCGGCAAATAACCAACAACATAAAACACCAGAAGGTGCTGAGTTGGCGGCAATGAGACAAATAGCCCATGAGGTTTTGCGTACTTTTGTAAAAAAATACCCTCAAAAGAAAATGTGTTACGGCAATAAGAAGCCATTTGCTGTAATAGCTGGAACAGGACCAATGATTGGTATTAAGAAGAAAGACCCGAAAGATTTAATACCTAAGATTGGAAGAAATGATAAATGTCCGTGTGGAAGTGGGATTAAATATAAAAAATGTCATGGTAAATAATATGAAATTTAGTGAACAAATTATTTATGGGCAACACCTACCGAGAGGTTATTTTGATTTGCACCACACTTCTTCATTTGATTGGACAACCATTGGTACTTTTTCAGCCATTACTGTCGCTTTGTTGATAGCGTTATTTCAGGATCGGATTAGAGAGTGGTGGAACAGGGCAAAATTAGAAATAAATATTTCAATGACTCCTCCCGACTGCCATAAAATAGAACTTCATGATCAAAAAGGAAATTTTATTCAAAATTGTATTTATTTACGAGTACGAGTTACAAACATCGGAAGGAAACCTGCAGAAAATACAGAAGTTATGATTTCTAGATTATGGAGAATAGATGAATTAGGAAATGAGAAAATTGTAGAAACTTTTTTGCCGATGAATTTAGCATGGAGCCATTACAGAACCAACAACATTCGTATTCCTACTGGCGTATTTAGGCATTGTGATATTGGTGATATTCGCCACTACGCCATCGAAACGCAAATGAGATTTGATATTATTGTACAACCATATCAGGTTGAAGGTTCCAAATATCCAAACATAGTTAATCCAGGAAAATATAGATTTGAACTCATTACGTCGGCAGATAACGCTATCTCGAGACAGTCTTTATGGGAATTAGAATTTGATGGCGTATGGACTGAAAATGAAAAAGAGATGCTGGAAAAACATATACATGTAAATAAAATATATGAAATTTAACGAACAATATACAATTGAATATCACATCATAAAATTCATACGAGAAAAACTCGGCTATGAATATATTCCTGCGGAAGAATTTTCTAAACTCCGCTCTTTTGAAACTGAGTATGTTATCACTTCTCATCTTTTGGAAGCAGTAAAGAAAATCAACAACATTGATGATGCTGTCGCGCAAAGTATTGTGAGAGAAGTTAAAAAATCAGATACAAACGAAGCGTTTCTACTTGCGATGCGAAACGGTATTAATTTGAAAGATCCGAACACGGGTAACTTCCGTGATTATAAGATTGTTGATTTTGATAATCCTGAAAATAATCATTTTGTCGTTACCAATCAATTCTATTTTGAAGGAGTAACAGAAAACATCAGACCCGATGTATTGATTTTTCTTAATGGCTTACCGATTTGTGATATTGAAGCAAAAAGTCCCACTGCTTCCAGCAGTGTTAATTTTGAAAATGCCATTGATCAACTAAAGCGATACGAGAAAGTAGCACCCAAGCTTTTCCTGCCTAACTGTCTTAATATCGCCACTGATGGCCTCAAAACCGTCTATGGAGCGACTTATTCCCCAAAGCAGTACTTCCTTGCGTGGCGTGAAGATCCACAAGTGGAGAAGAAGCTTTTTGAAGACGAAATTGATTCCACCCTTTTCTTTTTACTTGAACAAAAACAGATACTTGATCTTATTAAAAACTTTATTGTTTTTGAAAAAAAGAAAGACGGAGTTACCAAAAAAATTACCAGGTATCAGCAATTTTACGCGGCCAATAAAATCGTCGCCCGTGTTCAGGATGGCGAGCGAAAGAAAGGTTTGATTTGGCATACTCAAGGATCAGGCAAAACTCTTACGATGTTTTTCACTGCGTGGAAACTTCGCTATAATCCTGAGTTAAAAAATCCAAAGGTATTTATTTTAATTGACCGTATTGATCTTGACGATCAAGTTTATGAAGAATTTGAAAGTTGGGGCGGACAAAATCTTGTCAGAGTAGAATCACGCAAAGACCTTGAGAAGAAAATCAAAGGAGCCGATCGAGGTATTTTTATTTCAACTATTCAGAAATTCAGCGAGTTGGAAGAGATAGAAAATATCGATGGCAACGTTATCGTTCTTTCCGACGAAGCCCACCGAGACAACGAGGGTATTTCTGCTATAAAAATGCGTAACGCTTTTAAAGATGCTTTCTTTTTCGGATTCACAGGAACACCAATTGATAAGTTAACTCTCAATACTCACAGAAACTTCGGCGAAGAGGGAGAACGCTATCTTGATTACTATTCTATCCAGCAAGCTATTGATGACGGCGCCACTTTACCAGTTACCTACGAGGCTCGTCTTTCTAAATTCTTTATTGATGAGGAAAAAGTAGATCAGCAATTTAATGAGCTCACTGCCGATTTGAATGATAAGCAAAAAGAACTGCTCACTAAAAAATACGGCAAAAAAGAAGCTCTTGTTAAGTTGGATAAAAGGATGGAAGCAGTCGCCCAAGATATTATTGAGCATTACAAGCTTTATGTTTTACCAAATGGATTCAAGGCTCAGGTAGTTTGTTATGACCGAGAAGCTACGGCTAAATACAAACAACTTTTTGATAAGTTGGTTCCGGCAGAATGGTCTGAGGTTGTCTATTCTCCGGGCGATCCCAATAGCGAAAGTGATGACCTTAAGAAATACAATACTAACAAACAGAAACGAGAGAAAATTATTGAACAATTTAAAGACCCAAATCATCCACTTAAGTTTTTGCTTGTGTGCGACATGCTTTTGACTGGTTTTGACGCGCCAGTTGAACAAGTAATGTATTTGGACAAACCACTTCGTGATCACAACTTACTTCAAGCGATTGCCCGTACAAACCGCGTATTCCCAAATAAAGGATGTGGAAAGATTATTGATTACTACGGTGTAACTAAAAATCTCTACAATGCTCTTAATTTTGATGAGAGCGTAGTTGATAGCGCCATGGTGGATATCAATCGTCTTAAAGAAGAATTCTCAAAAGTTATTGGTGAAATAATGGAATTGTTTGTTGGGGTTAATATAGAAGATCCATCAATAGATAATCTCCGCCGATGCTTGAAAATATTTATTGAAAATCAGAGCAAACAACAATATTTCAAAGATAAATACAGCCGACTCAAAATGCTCTTTGAAATTCTCTCGCCTGATCCATTCTTAATGGAATACTTGCGCAAATTTGAATGGATTACTAGCTTCTATTTAGCGTTTGTAAAAGAGTTTCAAATTGATGATGTGGATTCTTTTTCGCTTGCTGAATACGGGGAGAAAATAAAAAGCTTGATTCAACAGAAAATTGACTACGAGGGTATTACAAAAAACTTCCGAGAATTAAATATCCACGATTTAGCTACTTTGAATAAGCTCGATAAACTTCCCGAAGAAGAGAAGGCTCTTAATCTTGAAAAAATGTTAAAGCGTGAGATTTCAATTAACATTGATACTCATCCAGCATTCAAGAAATTCAGCGAAAGACTTATCGCTATACGTGTAGAATTTGAAAAACATCAGATTGATTTAGCGGAAAGAATAAAGCGTTATTACGATCTTCTAAACGATATCAAGACAAAAACAGAAGAAGCAAAGGAATTAGGTTATACCCTCCGCGAATACGGCTTGTTTGTAATCTCTGATGAGTTTATCAGTGAATCTGACAAAGATGTTGTTAAAGAGTTTGTAAAAGAAATGGCCGCAAGACTAGAAGACGTTCTTGATGAAAATTGGCAGGATTCATCCAAGAGAGAAGAATTCTTAAAGGAAGCAAAAAGAACTTTGCAAGAATTAATCCTCAAAGACTACAAAGATAAAATAAAAGTTTCTGATTTCCACAAATATCTTAACAGATTAGTGGATGTTGTTATAAAAAGATTTTAGTTATGAAGAAGAAAATTGAGCTACACAAAAAGAAAGTCGAATACACCCTAAAGGTGAGCAAGCGAGCCAGGCGGATGAGATTGGCTATCTATTGTGATGGCAATTTTGTGGTAACCGCTCCGCGACATATGAGTGAGAACGTCATTGAGCAATTCATAATTAGAAAATCGCAGTGGGTGCTTGATAAGTTGGATTATTTCAAAAGCATCTCTGGACAGGTATTTGCAAAGGGTACCAAAAAAGACTATGCGGAATATAAAGATCAAGCACTGGCTTTAGCTGAAAAGCGAATCGAGTATTTTAATAAGATCTACGGTTTTAAGTTCAATAAAATTAATATAAAAAACCAGAAGACTCGCTGGGGTAGCTGTTCAAGAAAAGGAAATCTTAATTTTAATTACAAAATCGCTCTACTTCCCGAAAGATTGGCTGACTACATTATCGTCCATGAACTTTGCCACTTGAAAGAATTTAACCACTCACAAAAGTTTTGGAATTTAGTCGCTAAAATGATGCCTGATTATTTGGAAATCAGAAACGAGCTGAAAATAAGCGGAATTAAATTTGTTTAATATTATGGAAACTGCACCATATTCAATTTACATAAACCACCGACCATTTCGGATAGCTTTTCTTTTGAATCCAACTACAGATGCCGCATGGATAGATGCGATTATCAAGTTTAATCGAGAAAAATGGGGAGGAAGATTTAATCCAATAATTCTTACGGACGGAACTACAATCGCTGATGATTGGTGGAAATTTCTCCGGGGATATGATCCGGATATTATTTGTTCAACAGTCCCTCTTTCGGATGAATTGCGAAAAAAGATACATATTTTTCTCTCCCCACTTCGTGTTGAAGAATTAGCATCAGATCAGGTGTATATAAGAGTTGATGATTATCCGCTCACAATATTACCGACTGGTAGAAACGTATCTAAAATAGGCATTCCTAACTTCGATGAAAAGAACAACCTTATAGTATTTGAGATTGACGAAACAACACCAGAGATCATCAAAAGTTTTTTGGAACGTAATTTTGGTTTGCTTGAACAGGGACGGATGATGACATACCATCTCAAGAAAGCATTAGAAACATGCCAAATCAAGAAATATAAAGTAACCAACGAGGAAACTCTTAACGAGGCATTGTTAGATTTAGGGGAATGGCGTACTCGGGCAGTATTTCCGTCTCAAATCTGCGCTTTGCCAAACTCTATAAAGGAGTCACATCACGCTTATGATAACGAAGGTTTTGAAATTGTTATAGGAGATAGTGCAGATGAAATTGTGCGCTTTTGGAACCGTACTCTAGAAATGGGTGCGTGGTTGCGTACCAGCATAACTAGTTTGTGGCTTCCTACCGAGCTTGCAAATAGTGTAACACTTAAGCCTGGGCTCGGTAAATTTATTAATCGATATACGGGGAGCGCCGCAAATGACCATAATCGTCGCGCACGTTTTACCTCATTTACTATTGCAGGGGCCGATTTACAAATTATTGCAAACTCTTTTCAAACAACTATTTGGCATCCACGACCCGTGGCACAATTTACATCACACCCGATGCCAGATTATGAATCACAAGGACATTACTTTTTTCTCAGGCAAGGGTTAGATTTTCACCGAGCTCATTCTAATGAAGAATATTTAATCCTTGATGAGCCTGATATAGAACAAGGATCTATGGGTGGAGAGAATTGGTTTACTGACCTGTATATCCAGTATAGACCAGAACGTTTTAAAAATATCATAGGAAGAGATTATTGGTGGCAACTTCCTAAACGAAATAGCTTATTACGAGATCTGCAATTTTTCAATAAACCGGCACGAATTAATGAGCACGGCATGTTTAGTGTGCTAATGAGACGAAAGACAAGTATTATGGTTAGCCAAGATGACGGGGCTTTAACAGTAAAGATTCCTGAGGATAGTTCTATCTTTCATGCTTTAATTTGCGGTGAACGTTTTGATTGTATTGATCGAGGAGATAGGGAAAGATTTTTATCTCGTCCTTTTTACCACCTGCAACGTTCAGACAAAGGAATGTATTTGTCCGGAGTTCTTGGGCTATTCCCAGATCTTCTGAATGCACACCGACTCTTTGAGGAGAGGTACTGGCGAAATCTTTTTGAGAGAATGGCTAATCATAATCCTGAGAAGGATAATCAAATACAGCAAGAACTTTTAAACAAGTTGAGTAAAAAGATTGATTCAGGATTGGATTTTAAAAATAATCGCGCAAGGGAATGGTTAGCTCACAATGTTTTTAATATTGCGAAAAAATACAGCAAAGAAGAAATTGATCTTGATTATAATACTATGTGTGATCTCGCCAGAGAGGAAACCGATGGATACAACAAGAATCCTTCGGGACAAACTATTGAGTTTGATGAGGATGATTTCAGGGATAAACTATCTGATCTTGTTGAAATGAATATTTTACAACTCGGAATCAAGCCAAGGTGTCCTAAATGTGGGTATCGCATTTGGTACAGGATCGACGATACAAAACAAAAAATAATTTGCCGTGGTTGCGGATATGAATTTACTGTGCCTGCTGAGACGAAGTGGTTTTATCGTCTCAATAACCTTGTTCGAGCGGCTGTTTCTTTGCATGGGACAGTACCGCTCCTCATTACACTGGGACAATTGATGGGAGACTCTCGATCTTCCGCAATGTTTATGCCCAGTCTTGAGCTGTTACAAAAAGAAGAAGGTGGGGATAGAAAAATGACAATTTATGGAGAGCTTGATTTGGTCTGTATTAAAGACGGAAAATTTGTAATTGGGGAGATAAAACAGTCGGTTGGATTATTTAGCCCCGATGATTTTAAGCGTATGGAGAATGTTGCTAAAATGATTCGTCCGGATGCAATCATATTTTCATCTTTAGATAAAGAACCCAATACTTTTGTAAAGGAAAGTATTGAAAAACTTAAAACTGAGTTGGCTAATTTAGAGATAAATGTTGAGTGGTATCCAATTCATTATTGGGTATTTGAACCTCACCCGGTAAGATAGTATTTGCTATTATGCCATATAGGCGGTCTTTTAGGAGGCTGTTGGCAACAACTGATCTGTCATAGACTTTAAAATTAGTTAAATCTATACAAAATAACGCCATTACAGGCGTTATTTTGTATTTGTGGAAAACAGCATATTGACTTATTTAATTACATGGTATATCATTCCCAATATGGGAGCGTATCATAATGTAATTATTAATAAACATGAAGTTACTAGGAAAAACAACACTGCAAGACTTTAAAGCTAGACACGCTGATGCCAAGCCTAGTATTGAGTCATGGGAGGCTGAGGTTGAGGAAGCTCAATGGGATACCCCACACCAATTGAAGTCGAGATATCCTAAGGCAAGTTTTGTCGGTGGTCTGAAGGTCGTATTCAATTTTTGTTGGAATAAGTATAGGTTGCTAACGACGGTCAATTATAAAAATAAGATAATTTTAGTTGATAAAATTGGTACTCATAAGGAATATGATAAATGGAATTTAAATTAAAAAATATGAGCAAAATTAAATTTATAAAAACTGAACCAGACTATAAAGAAGCACTTGATTTAATAAGAGTGCTATTAAGCCATGACCCTGATCCTAATTCTGATGAAGGTGAACAACTTTCTTTACTTAGTACCCTTGTCCAAGACTATGAAGCCCGTTCCTTACCGGAATCACTTCCTAGTCCGATTGATGCAATTAAATTTAGAATGGAGCAAGCTGACCTTAAACCAGCTGACTTAATACCATATATTGGAAGCAGAGGAAGAGTCTCCGAAATACTTTCTGGCAAACGTCCACTTACCTTAGAAATGGTAAGAGCCTTAGAAGCTGGACTCGGAATTCCAGCAAAAGTGCTAATAAGAAAACCCGAGATGGAAAGTAATTCCGAATATCAAGGTTGGGATAATCGCCTAGTTACAGAAATGGAAACTCGTGGCTACTTTGGCAACAAATCACTTAAAAAATTTAGTAAACTAGATTTATTGAAGGATTTCTTTTCCTCAATCGGGGCTCAACCACAAATGGCAGTTATGTTACGTAAATCCAGCTACAGATCATCTCCTCTTACAGACAAAAGAGCTTTAATTGCTTGGTCAAATCGTGTCATTCAAAAAGCTAAAAAAATAAAGACTACAAAAAAATACAAAGATGGCGTTATTGATCTTAATTTTATGCAAGAATTTGTAAAATTAAGCTCTAAAGAAAATGGGGTCATTTTAGCGCAAAAGCATCTTAAAGAAATTGGTATCATTCTAGTTGTTGAACCACATTTTTCTAAGACATATTTAGACGGAGCTGCGATTCTAGTTAATAAAGAAAATCCTGTTATAGGATTAACCTTAAGATATGACCGCTTAGATAATTTTTGGTTTACATTAATGCATGAATTATCCCACATCTCATTACACTATAATCAAGACGTTAGCTTGTTCTATGATGAACTCGAATCTACTGTTATTGATTTGGATGAAAAAGAAAAAGAAGCTGACTCTTTAGCTGAAGAATCATTGTTACCTAAAGCTAAATGGGAAGTTAGCCCAGCAAGACTCATCCCATCTTCAATGGCGGCAAACAGTCTAGCTAAAGAACTGGGGGTACATGTCGCCATTATTGCTGGTCAAATTAGACACAAAGGAAACAAGTACGTTTATCTTAATAAAATTATTAATGAGGCCAAAGTAAGAAATTACTTTCCTGATGTAAAATGGACTAAATAATATGTTTAATTCAAAACACTACATACCAATATTGAAATGGAAACGAGCCGAACAAGGAGCTTTAGGTGGTTTGACTGATGAAAATAAAAAGAATATTACTCCATTGATTCAATTTGTTATGCCAAAACAAAAACCCCAAGATACACTGGAAGAGGTTGTGGCAAAATTCAAAAAACAGCTAACCTTGATTCCAGATAGAATAATTGAAGTTTGGGGCAATAGCCCGATCTTTGTTGATTTTAGCCTATTGTTCACCACCGAACTTAAAATTGACAGTATAAAATCAATCTTAACGGCAGGTAATCAAAAACAGGCTACCTTTGTTCCCGTCATCTATTTAAATGATGATCCCAAAATTAAAAACACGGCCTGTTTGTTGGCAGATGAAACAAAGAGTGGTCTCTGTTTACGATTGGTATGCTCAGATTTTTCTGATTTATCAAAACTAAATAATAGTATTACCGAATTTATTTCGCATTATAAAATTAAAGAGGATAGTATTGACTTATTAGTGGATATAAAAGAACTTGATAATAATGGAGAAAAATATAAAGAATATTTTTATCTCAGTCAGAATATTATTAATTTATTGAAATGGAGAACCTTTATTTTTTCCGGGAGTTCTTTTCCAAAAGATTTGTCATTATGTAAAATTGACGAAGAAAATCTAATTCCTCGTGTTGAATGGAAAAAATGGAAAGAGCAATATTCCGATAGAAATATTAAAAGAAAACCATCCTTTTCTGATTATGCTATCCAATATCCAGTATATGAAGAGATCTCTCAATTTTTTCATCCAACAACTAGTATAAAATATACACTAGATGAAGATTGGTTTATTATGAAAGGAAGGAAGCAAAAATTTGAATTGTATCTGGCCAGTGCTGCTGAGTTAGTGAAAGACATTCGATATTATGGTGAAAATTTTAGTGCTGGCGACAAACAAATA
Source organism: Bacteroidales bacterium (assembly GCA_028684405.1). Lineage (GTDB taxonomy): Bacteria > Bacteroidota > Bacteroidia > Bacteroidales > WCHB1-69 > JAQUGA01. The sequence goes on from JAQUGA010000033.1 coordinate 14,109, forward strand.
GCAGAAAAAGCCAAGCACTTTCCGAAGTACATGGAAGGAAAAAATAAAGGAGTGGATATTAAAGGCACAGGAAGTACGGAGACATGGCTAGTAGTTGGTATCAACCACCATATGACAGTAGTGGCGACTCAGATCTCCAATCTGCCCTAAAAAAAATTGTTTCTCTGACTTTTTTATTTAAAGTTTTTTGATCTAAAACAGTAGATAATTTAATGTAAATTAAATCTCTGGGCTTGGAACGTAGTCCTTTTGCTTCATCCATATCTTCAAGAATTCTGAGAGCCTCTTCCCTCCAAAGAAGTTTTGCTACAGATATTTGATTTTGGTCTCTATTATTCTCTTCTTTTCTAATAGTATTAAAAATAACGTTTCCTTTAATGTCTACTTTCGCAGCTACAACACCCCACCAATCAGGAATCATCTTTATCGCCTCACATAAATGACTTTTGCCAACTACAAGCGTCATTTTATCAAATACGGAATTATATGCTTTAATTTGTTCAGGTAGTCTGAGTAGAGTGTCTTGATCACTTTTTATTTCATACCCATGCATAACACCATTTACTACAGCAATATCGATTCTTGCTTCACCATGATGTAATCCTAATTCATCTATGATTCTAACGTGTTTATCTTTGGCGTGTTTTTTTTCTAATTTTTTCCTTAGAAGAACTCGTATCATTGAGTCATTTGTTGGTATGATATGGTAAGCCATTTTCATTTTTATAAGATTAAATCTTTTTTATATAATTATTTTATCACAAAATTAAAAATATGGACATACTAAGATATTTATAAATTTTCTTCTCGGTAAATTGCTTTGCAAATTTCTATTATTAGGCTAGAATATAGATAAGCTTGTGAAATTTTAAATTATTTGCATTTTTGGTAAAATAATCATAGAAATATGTCTTTACTTTTAAAGGTTATATGGTGGCTTTTATTCGAATCGGCTTTTTGTTAATAAAATATCTGTCTTGAGATACGAAGGCCAAAGAAGATTGCGATGTAATTTTAAAGTATTTTATTTACTTAAATATGGAGTTTGAATATATCTAAGGAAATATTATCGTTCCAGAAAAAACTTGAAAAGGTTGAGGGAATTACCTTAGAAGATATTTCTAAACTAGATATCGTTCCGCGACCTATTTCTTTCTTTAAAAAACTTGGATGTTTATAATTCTATAGGCTTTGTTTAAAAATATTAAAACAAGATAATTAATTCAAATAGTATGAAATTATTTTTAACCTCGACTGGATTAGAGAACAAAAATATCTCTTATAAATTCGCAATGATGTTTTTGCCAAAAGAGCCAAAAGATTTGTCTTTTTTGGTTGTATCGATTCAAGATTCTGAGCAAGATGCTTTTTATTTAGAAAAGACTTTGAGTGAAATAAAAAATACAGATGCTGTAAGTATCGATGTTTTTAAATTAGGAGAAGAAAAGTTTGTTACCGATAAAGAATATGATGTTGTCTTTGTTTGTGGTGGAAACACTTTTGATTATTTAGACAGAACAAGAAAAACTGGATTAGCTGATTATTTATTATCTTTTTCTAAAAAAGAAGAAAGTGTTTATGTGGGAGTTAGTGCAGGCAGTATTGTTGCCGGACCAGATATATCTATTGCTGGTTGGGGAAAAGAAGGCGAAAAAAACAATATTGGTTTAAAGGATTTGAGAGGATTAGGTTTGATTGATTTTTTAATCTATCCTCATTACAGAAAAGAATTAAAAAGTGAACTAGATGATTTTAAAAAGACGACAGGGTATAAAATTATTGACTTGCAAGACGACCAAGCTTTTGTGGTAAATTATTCTAATTTCGAAAACGCAAAAGGTATTTGCAATTTTTATTATATTAATAAAAACTTATAGTTTACTTGGAGAGATGCCAGAGTGGCTGAATGGGATAGTTTCGAAAACTATTGTAGGGAAACTTATCGTGGGTTCGAATCCCACTCTCTCCGCTGTTAATAACACCCATTGGGTGTTTTTTTGTTTGGGGATGAAATAAAGTAATCATATTTGCCGTATTAATATTACAAAAGGGCTTAGTTAGTTCGATTGTGCCATGGCTATAATTAATTTAAATATAAAAATAATGAAAAATAAAATATCAAATATATCAAAGAAATCAAAAATGATTGCTGCGACAGCGTTTGTTCTCGGTCTTGCAATTATGGGTCAAGCTACTTATGTTAGTGCAAACACAAACCCAACGATGAATCAAAATAATCCAATGAGCTCTCTTGTGTCAGCTATTGCGACTAATTTTAATTTGA
>JAQUGA010000233.1 GCA_028684405.1 Bacteroidales bacterium
GGAATGGTCCCATGGGCGTTTTTGAACTTCCCAATTTCAAACAAGGAACCAAAGCAATGGCCATTGCTATCTCCAGTGCTTCCATTAGTGGATCATACACGCTTATTGGCGGTGGTGATTCGGTTGCAGCCATTAATATGTATAATTTGGCAGACCAAATATCGTATGTTTCTACAGGCGGTGGTGCTATGCTCGAATATCTTGAAGGAAAGGAACTTCCCGGAATTAAGGCCCTTAATGACGATTAAATTAAACGTGTAAAAAAAGGTTTCAAATTCAATTTGAAACCTTTTTTTATGCTGCGTTTATAAAAGCATTAATTGCTCTTCTGAACTTCGTTTTCTTTTTCTAATGATTTTCTAAATATTCCACCTCGATAATTGGTGTCTTTTTCTTCAATATTTTGTGCGTCTTCTTCCTTTGGAAGCGATGCGTATTTTTTCTTTATTGAATCGGATTCTACGGTGAGTTCATTTACGACCTCTGTAAAAATATTTTCAGTATTACTGCCTTGTTGAATATAATACTTAATCGAACGGTAAAGTTGTTGCTTGTCGGTGCTGTGTTTTTCAAAAATTTGGTTGTAGTATACCGTAGTCATTGTTTTCATATCGGCACCTTGATTGGCTTTAAAATACAAAGCAGCTTCCAAAATTAAAACATCTTTAATAAGAGGTACCAGATGCTTTTTTTCAATTATACCATTTGAGACTTCCATTTGAATACTCTCTTTCGGTTTGCGATTGCAAGAAAATAAAATGCAAGCAAAAATCAACAAAATGGGAATAGAGAGTGTTTTTGTTTTCATTTTTATCGGTAAAACATCAAACGTTCTCCTCTGAAATCTTCATCAAACTCTCCTTCGTGAAAAACTCTTTGTCCATTAATAAAAGTTGATACAATAGTAGAGTTGAAGGTGTGATTCTCAAATGGAGACCACGCACATTTATATAAAATATTTTCTTTTGTTACTTCGTAAGGACGGTTCAAGTCTACCAAAACGAAATCGGCATAAAAGCCTTGTCTAATAAAACCGCGACGGTCGACTTGAAAGCATTTAGCCGGGCTGTGACACATTTTTTCTGCAATAACTTCCAAGGTTAATTTTCCTTGATGGTACATTTCCAACATCATTTGCAAGCTGTGTTGAACCAGTGGGACTCCAGACGCAGATTTTAGATATTTTTGTTGTTTTTCGTCCATCGTATGGGGTGCGTGGTCGGAACCAATAACATCAATTTTGTTTGCATGAAGCCCAATTAATAGACTATTTTGGTCATCTTGACTTTTGATGGATGGATTGCATTTGATTTGTGCACCGTATTTTTCATAATCCAAAAAATTAAACCATAAATGGTGAGCACAAACTTCTGCTGTGATTTTTTTTCCTTCCAAAGGAATCTTATGGTCAAATAATTCAAGTTCACGAGCCGTTGACAAATGTAAAACGTGCAAACGGGTATTGTATTTTTTTGCTAAATTAACCGCAAATTCTGTTGATTTATAACATGCTTCTTCGCTGCGAATTACAGCATGGCGGTCAATGGGAATGTCTTCCCCGAATTTTTGAATGTAGTTGTATAAATTCCCTTTGATGGTTTCTTCGTCTTCGCAATGAACGGCAATGAGGAGTGGAGCACACGCAAAGAGGTGTTCCAAAGTGGCTAATCTATCAACCAACATATTTCCTGTTGAAGAACCCATAAAAACTTTAATGCCACAAACTGTTTTGGGATCTGTTTTTATTACTTCTTCTACATTATCGTTGGTTGTACCCATGTAAAATGAATAATTTGCCATTGATTTTTTAGCGGCCAATTGAAATTTTTCCTCTAGTTGTTCCTGAGTAATCGCTGGAGGATTGGTATTGGGCATGTCCATATATGAGGTTACACCGCCAGCTACCGCTGCTTTTGACTCCGTTCCGATATCTGCTTTGTGGGTTAAGCCTGGTTCTCTAAAATGAACCTGATCATCAATTACTCCAGGAAATAAAAACAAACCATTGGCATCAATATATTCGGTAGATTCATCCAGTAAGATGTCTTCAATACTGTGTTTGTTATTGATAACCAGTTTTATAAAGCCATCTTGAACAACAATATCTCCTTTGAAAATTCTTCCTTCATTAACGATTTTTGCATTGTGAATGAAATAATTATTGTTGGCCATTGGTGTATATTTTAAATGCAATGTTATGTTTCTTTGATAATTTATTCTGAGTTTCAAAAAACTCCATATTCTTTTGGTCAAGAATCTCGTTCACTTGTGTACTGAGCTGATTTAGTCTCAATTCTTTGTCTTCCGTAAATTCTGGGTCTGACAATCTTTTTAATTCAATTATTTCGGGATATTGATTCATGGCAATCGACGAGTATGCATTAAACATACTGATGGCTGCCTCTTTTAAAGAGATTTCTTTGTCTATTTCTTTAATTTCCTGAACTGCTGCTAAAGAAACTTCTATTTGATAAATAAAATCACTCATTGCCAAAGGAATAATCATTGTGTCGTTGTCCATAATTGCATTAATAAGTTCCGTTTCTGCATTTATAACTGCATATTGTTGAAGGACAATTTCATCGTTGTAACGAATTATTTCCTTCTCGTTTGGACCGCATGCTGTGAGAATAATGGATATAAAAATGCCAAAAATAATAGATTTAACTAGCTTCATCTTCTTTTTTAATTCTTTCATATTTTCTGAACCAGCTATTTATTTTCAATCCAATTACGCCTAAAATTGCTTCTTTAAAGATTCCATTAGACATTTTAGACGTGCCTTCTGTTCTATCGGTAAAAATAATGGGAACTTCGATAATTTTGAAACCTAATTTGTGTACATTAAATTTCATTTCAATTTGGAAACCATATCCCACATGTTTGATTTTTGAAAAATCTACATTTTCCAAAACAATTCGTTTGTAGCATTTAAAACCTGCGGTCGTGTCGCGAATGGGAACACCGGTAATCAAGCGAACGTATGAAGATCCATAATATGACATTAGAACCCGAGTCATCGGCCAGTTTACAACATTCACTCCGCTGCAATATCTTGAGCCTATTGCCAAATCTGCACCTTGATTGGCACATGCATCATATAATCTTAATAAATCATCAGGATTGTGCGAGAAATCAGCATCCATCTCAAAGATGTATTGGTAATCTCTTTCCAAAGCCCATTTAAAGCCATGAATGTATGCAGTGCCAAGACCTAGTTTTCCTTTTCTTTCTTCTATGAACAGTCTTTCGGGAAACTCTTGCATGAGTTTTTTTACAATGTCCGCTGTTCCATCTGGTGAATTGTCTTCTATTACTAGAATATGGAATGGATAATCTATTGAGAAAACTTTACGAATGATTTTTTCGATGTTCTCTTTTTCGTTGTAGGTGGGTATAATAACAAGGGATTCCATAGTTGATATTATTTTATTGATTACTGTATTTTTGGTTTGCGTGCAAGAACTATAAAAACTGGATAGTGATCGCTATATCCGCCGATATAATTTCCTCCACCATAACTACGCCAAGGATAGCCTTTAAAAGTACCAAACTTAGTTTGTAGAAATGTGTCATTAAATACACGAGCAGAATGCAATGTGTAGGTTTTATAGTCTTGACTAATAAGATTATGCGATACGATAATTTGGTCAATAAGCGACCAAGTGTCTTTATATGCATATGAGCCAATACCTTCATTGTATAATGGAAGCATGGGATTGTATAAGTCGCCTTCTTGAACTTTGCTTTTTTTCTTTACGGGTTTTAATATTTTCAAAATGCTGTTTGCATTTGGATTATCATTAAAGTCGCCCATGATAAGGATGTTCACGTTTGGATTTAGGGCATGCAATGAATCAGATAG
>JAQUGA010000234.1 GCA_028684405.1 Bacteroidales bacterium
GAGGTGGTGAATGCAGATATGCTAAGCTATCATTACAATATCCGTTCAAAATACTCACTTGAAAGAACGGCTGTTCGCAATGTAGATACTTTTACAACAGTAAGCGAAATTTGCAATATGGAAGCCAGCGTTTTATATGATAAAAAAAATGGTATTGTTACCCCGAATGGATTTGATCCTGAGTTAACTCAAGTCACAGACAACTTTAATGAAGTTCGAATCAAAAGCCGTAAACAGTTGATAAACACTGCTGAAGCAATTACCAAACAAAAAATTGATGACAATTGCCTAATGGTTCTTACCAGCGGAACACATCAAATAAAAAGCAAAGGTTTCGACCTTTTAATAGATAGCTTGGCAGCTTATAATAAATCCGACCAAGACAAGAACATACTTGCCTATATAGCCGTCCCGGCCAAGGTTGTTTCGCCTCGTGGAGACATTGATTTTGAAAATATTTCTTTTGAAAAACCAGCCATAGAAGATTATTTAACGCACTGGATTTTTGATTATTCAGAGAATCCTATCATTAATCAGCTCATCAATTCTGGCTTAAGAAATCGACCAGAAGACAAGGTAAAAATTGTGTTTGTACCTACTTATTTAGATGGAAAAGATGGAATTTTCAACATTTCTTACTACGAGTTCTTAGCCGCTTTTGATGTCACTATTTTTCCTTCTTTATACGAACCTTGGGGCTACACTCCTCACGAAAGTGCTGCTTTGGGAATTCCTACGCTAACGACCAACCGTTCGGGCTTTGGTTTGTGGATACGCGAACTTAATAATGGCATTCATAAATCAATATATATTTTAGATAGAAATCTGGAAGATTATTCAGAAGAGGTCGAAAAAATTAAAAATTTGCTACACGATTATGCCACTATATCCGTTGATGAATATCAAGAACTTTCGAAACAAGCCAAAGAATTGGCTAAAAATGTGACCTGGGATGCTGTCATAAATAATTATTATGCTGCTCACAGTCAGTCCATCGAGAAAGCCGTTTTAAGATTTGAAAAATACAAACAAAAAGTTCCTATTTACAAATACAGCAAAACGGATCTTAAAAAAGTAGATACTGAGTGGCGAAAAATTTTCATCTCGATGAATCTACCCGAGTCGTTGCAAGCCCTCAATGAACTTAGTAAAAACTATTGGTGGTCGTGGAATTTTGAAGCCATTGAACTGTTTGAAAGCATCGACCCTTTGATTTGGAAATCATCGCAGCAGAATCCTATTGCCATGCTGGAAATGCTATCGTATGAAAAAATTCAATCTTTGGAAAAAGATGCGGAGTTTATACAACGGATGAATAAAGTTCATACACAATTCAAAACATACATGCAAGAGAAAGAGAATCAGAGCGACGACATGGTTGCCTATTTTAGCATGGAGTTTGGAATTCATGATTCATTGAAAATTTATTCAGGTGGTTTAGGGATTTTAGCAGGTGACTATTTGAAAGAGGCCAGCGACTCGAATCGCAATATGATTGGAATTGGTTTGTTATATCGCTATGGATACTTCAAACAAGAACTAAACAGCCAAGGAGAGCAAATAAACAAAAACATTTCTCAAAAATTTACACAATTGCCGCTTATTCCTCAAAGAGATAAAAAAGGAAATTGGCGAAAAATAAGCATTGCATTCCCAGGAAGAACGCTTTATGCTAAAATCTGGAGAGTGGATGTGGGTCGCATTCCATTGTATCTTTTAGACACTGATTTTGAAGACAACAATGATGCTGACCGCACCATCACTCATAATTTATATGGAGGCGATTGGGAAAATCGTTTTAAACAAGAAATGCTCCTTGGTGTAGGCGGAATTAGGGTTATAAATCAACTCAAGCTTGAACCTAAAATTTATCATTGCAATGAAGGTCATGCCGCTTTTATGGGACTAGAACGACTGAAAAACAACATACAAGGCAAAAACATTCCCTATTCGCAAGCTGTTGAAATTGTACGATCTTCTTCGCTTTTCACAACACATACGCCCGTTCCAGCCGGTCACGATTATTTTTCTGAAGATTTATTAAGAGTTTACATGTCGCACTATCCACAACGGATGAATATTACTTGGGAAACATTGATGAATTTAGGAAAGATGCACGAAAACAATCCAAATGAGAAGTTTTCGATGAGTATTTTAGCAACTAAACTTTCACAAGAAGTAAATGGAGTAAGTAAAATTCATGGTCGAGTAAGTCGAGAAATGTTTGCTGATTTATACAAAGGATATTTTCCTGAAGAATTGCACATTGGCTATGTAACCAATGGAGTTCACTACCCTACTTGGGCTCACAAAAGTTGTCAGAAACTACATTACAAAACCTTTGGCAAAGATTTCTTAAAAAACCAAACGGAGACTGTTTTGTGGAAAAAAATAATGGATGTTCCAGATAAAGAAATATGGGATTTACGCAAGCAGCTAAAATTAGAGCTTATGAATTATATTAAAGTTCGTTTAGCAAGCGATATGACCCGTCGTCAAGAGAATCCCAGATTGATTTTCAACACCTTAAATGCACTCGATGAGAATGCTTTTACCATTGGATTTGCTCGACGTTTTGCAACCTATAAAAGAGCGAAATTGTTATTTAGCAATTTAGACCGATTATCTGATTTAGTAAACAACCCTGAGCGACCGATTCAACTAATTTATGCTGGAAAAGCGCATCCTGCCGACGGAGAAGGAAAAGACTTAATTAAATCAATTGTTGAAATCAGCCGTATGGATCGTTTTTTAGGAAAAGTAATTTTTATTGAAAACTACGATATTCCATTGGCACAAAAACTTATTTCAGGTTGCGATTTATGGCTAAATACTCCTACTCGTCCGATGGAAGCATCTGGCACCAGTGGCGAAAAAGCGGTTATGAACGGTGTTTTAAATTTTAGTGTTCTTGATGGCTGGTGGGGCGAAGGATATACCCCAGGAGCCGGTTGGGCTTTAAAAGAAGATAAAACATATCAAAATCAAAACTTCCAAGACCTTTTAGATGCAGAAACTATTTATGATAAATTAAAAGAGGAAATTGTTCCCATATATTATCAACTCGACGACGAAGAGATACCCAGTATGTGGGTGCAACATATTAAGAAAAATTGGGTTGAAATTGCCCCACGATTTACAATGAAACGTCAGGTAGACGACTACTACGACAGGTTTTACAGTATTTTATTTGAACGAACAGATGAAATACGTAAAAACAATTATGAACTTGCTTCGCAACTTTCAAAATGGAAATCAAAAGTGACAAATGCTTGGGAAAACATTTATGTTGTAGATGTTGAAACTCCTATCTCGGAACAAAAACCTTTAATGCTTGGTGAAATATTTAATACTAAAGTAAAGCTTCACATTGCAAATCTCAACCCTGAAGACATTGGTGTTGAAATTCTTTTTGCTCAAAAAACCAATAATAAAATAGAGAAAATCTTTAAAAAAGTCGATCTTGTCGAAGTAGACTTTTCTGATAATATTCTCACCCTCGAAGCAAAAATTCCAGCCATCAATGTTGGTGTATATGAGTACATCTTTAGGCTCTATCCCAAAAATGAAAAACTACCACATCGACAAGATTTTGATTTAGTGAAATGGTTTTAGTATACAAAAAAACGTCGCAATTGCGACGTTTTTTGTATTTAGTGTGCCGAGCATGGCGAGTATATTTGATGCTTCAAGTCCGTTATGGGGCTATCAGTTGCCAAGCATTAGCTTTGTAGGATACTGTCCAAAAAAGTGTGTAAAGCTCAAAAAATTACGATTTTTGTAGTACAAACAATAAAAATTGAAATTATGAACTTTACACAAGCACAAATTACGGAAATTTTAGATGAAATTGCAAATGGA
>JAQUGA010000235.1 GCA_028684405.1 Bacteroidales bacterium
AACAAAATATCAAATTAAAAAAGACGTTTCCAACTTGTTTACAAAAACACTTACTGGAGTTATAAGCGGTTTATATATTTTAGAACCTTTCACAAACATGAATTGGAACATAATCATTTGGAGAGTATTTTTCTTTGCTTTATGGCTTATTTTTGGTTATTTTAGATATGTTGGAGATTTCAATTTTACAAGCAAAGAATATCGAAAACAAGTAATCAGTAAAACAAATCATATAATCAAGTTTAGAAACTCGCTTAACAACCACCCGGATTGGTATGAAGATCCGATTATAGATGATAAAGAAGAAAATATTAAAATTATTGATGAAAATGAAGAAACCAAAGAATTCCAAGATGATAAACCGTTTAATGTCTTTGGAAATCTTGCATTCAAAGACCATTAGAGCAAATCTAATGGTTTTTTCTTTTATTTAAATTATGAAAGCGTTCTCAAAAGAAACTATTTAACGAAAAGCTATTGTAATATACACAAATGTGTGTTATAATTAGTATGTAAGGTGGTTGAGGGGCTGCCAACAAAATAAAAAATGGAGGATTAAAAAATGGAAAGAGTTGTTGTTAGAGTGTATGATAGAGACGACAAATATGCACTGACAAGAGAATGCTACTTCGCAGTGTTGGAAAAAGAAGTAAACCTCGAAATGTTAGAGGATTACCAAAATTACATGGAATACTTATACCGCCGATTAGCACAAATAAGCGGTATGAAATGGCAAAGATACACATCTTATGTAATTGGGATTGTTTCAGATCTAAAAGAAGATGAATTATTCTTCTGTGAAGTTTGCCATAACGAAATTTATGAAGCTAAAATCGACGTTAGCCGAGTAAAAGAAATGGAAAAATATAAGTTACCAATTGAAATGACTTATTATCCAGACTTTGATAATTAATCGAAACCGCGTAATGCGGTCTAGCAGAACTGACCATCTGCTACTGATGAGATAGGTTAAGGAGGATAAAATGGAAAGAATTAAAAGTTTGATCGAAGAATATGGCATAAAAATTAGCGGAACAGGCTTATCGCTTGATTCCAGACCAAGCGACGCGGATCTAGAATTTATCAAAAATGAAAAGCTTGCGATTGTAGATTATATCAAAAATGAAAAGCTTGCAAAAGAGAAAACAGCAAAAGAAAGAGAAGACAAAATCAAAGCAATCGAAGGATTGCATGAACTGCGAACAGCAATTGCAGAATGGGAAGAATATCATTATCAAAATGAGAAAAGATTTGATAATGCAATGACTAGCAGCTTTGGAATTGCTAAACCCAAATCAAATGTAACAGAATTAAGAGCAAAATATCCAAGGGCGACTGCTTACCTAATTGCTGATGGTTGGATTTTTGCAAGAAATTATGCAAAATCTGCTGCGGGTAAAAAAGCATTAGAAAAAATCATCAATGGCGAAAATCACGAAATTGTTATCAGCGAAATGAAAAAAGAATGGGAATTGCATTGCGAAAGCAAAATATGGGATTAAAATTAATATCAAGCATTATATTCCAAATGCATGTTACAGGTTAAAACTGCCTGATAGGCTCAATGCCACTTAATGCCTTTGGATTAATGCAAGATATAAATAGGTTTGCGGTCAACCATTAAAACCGCTGATATTTAAGGAGGGAACTTTATGTTAGGCAAAGAATTATTAAAAAATGCGGGAATGTCTGCTTATGAAAGAAAATGTGTTTATGAAGACATAAAAGAAATTGCTTGGGAAAAACAAGATGACCATTATTATTTTGTGGAAACCATTATAAGCACTAATCACGAAATTACTTTTTCATATGACCACGAAAGTGTGGGAGATGATTATTGTGATTATGACGCCTTAGACTTTGTAGAAATTCTGGGCGTTGTAAAATACGACTACGAAAAATTGCTAAAAGATGCGGGGATTGACTATCAAACGTCAAATGGAAGTCCATCAATTTATTTTGAGCTTGATGGAAAAACTTACAGAATATCAAATCACAAAAGGCCAGCATATCAAGATGAAAGCGAAAATTGGCATGAGTGGAACGATGAAGATATCGAAATCATTTGCGAAAATGAAATCGAAATGTATCATGAAATAAGGGCAATCATCGAAGAACAAATATATTAATTATTAAAAATTAAAATAAAAAGGAGGAAAAAAATGAATAAATTAAAAGAATTACGTTTAGAAAGTATATTATCGTTAAGAGAATTATCAAAATTAGTTGCGCATACGGTTATCTCGGAAGTTGAGAATGGAAAACGAAAAATGAACGTAGGACACGCGAAAGCTTTAGCACCTATTTTTAAAGTGTCAGAAGCGTATCTTATGGGTGATGATGCGATAAAACTTGACATGTCAGTTTTAGAATATTTGAAAGGCGCAGTGGATAAAGCAATGCAGGGAAAACTAGATGAGCATACAAGGCTAACTTTAGTAATTAAAGATTTACAAGACTTGACCGGACAAGAATCAGGAATAGTAATCTATCCCGAAGGGCTTGCGATAATCTGCAATTGGTCATCAATATGTGGTTTCCCAAAAATTACACCGTATGGTAATTTGTTGGGGTTAGGTGAAGAAATCCCTTGTGTAAAAGGCAAACATTTATCAGAAGACAAACTGAAAGAGTTTTTAGCAGAAAATGTCGATGAATATGAGAACTTTTCAAGCGATGAAAATGTGCTCGATGAAATATCAGGAGGAACTATTTATCAATTTGAAAATTGTATTGTCATTGCTCCTGATAATTGGATTTAAAATGGATATTTATTTTAAAGGCTCAGAAGAAAGATTAGATTATCTGATTAACGAATGTTTGGAAGATATTGGCACTTTTAGCAAAGAAAAAGAAATAGCTTTAATCTTTAAGGATAAAAATATTTTGGAAGATTATGAGCATTTGGAAGATTTGAAAATCTATAATAATGAAAAAGCATATAAAGTTAAATTAATAGAATTGCTAATTATGCTTTATAGCTTCAAAACAAAAACAAGAATAGGATCGGTTTTAAGGGCGTACAGAATGGCGAACGATCTTAGCATTGATAAAGTCGCTGAAGAATCTGGTGTCCCTTATACAACCTATCAAAAATGGGAGTTGGGGGTAAGAAATCCTACTGCTAAAAAGTTGTTCAATGTCATCAGATATTTAGAAATCGACATTGAATATATCGATAAAGCATTTCAAGAATAAAAAAGGCTCTTAAATGAGCCTTGTTATACTGTGTACCCGACTGTGTACTAATTTTGATTGTAGGGGAAAAACATCAAAAATAAGTTAAATAGTATTAAAAATGGGGCAAAAACACCGTTTTCAGCCCCACTTTACTTCAATTTTTATTTGTTGAATTTGTTTGCTAAATTGGAGCAGGTAACGAGAATTTTATAACAAAGTAAAAATTGCTGTATTTGGTGCAATTTTATGGTGTTTTAGGGGCATTATAGCCCCTTTTTTATTTCAAAATGATTTTAATTTTAAAAAAACCGTGTACCGAACTGTGTATTAATTATCTTTATTGTTGTATTTATCAATATCGCTTTCTTCAAGTTTAGCGACAACATCTACATACGTGTTCATTGTCATGTCAAGTTTTGTATGCCCAAGCCATTTTTGCACTGTTTTAGGATTAATTCCTTTTGCAATACAATTTGAAGCAAAAGTATGTCGAAACATGTGATTATTAAATTTAATGCCTATTCTAGTTGTTATCATTTTTGCATAATCTCTCATTTGTTTTTTGTGAAGCACCTCAAAAATAAATTCATGATCACGATTTTTTTTCAACAACATTTCTTTCACTTTGTCGAAAAGTGGTATTATTCTTATGCTTGCTTCTGTTTTTGGTTCTCCGAC
>JAQUGA010000236.1 GCA_028684405.1 Bacteroidales bacterium
TATAAGTTCCTGAAGTTAGTCCACTAAACACATTCGATGCTTGAGGCGTTCCTCCATTGATTGAATATGTGTAATTTCCGGTTCCTCCCGTCGCTGAAACTGTAATTTCTCCTGTGGCAGAATTGTAGGAACTAATTTCAGCAGTAACAGAAGCCGTTAAAATAAGTTCAGGGATAACATTTACAGTGACTTCTGCGCAGGTTGATATTCCACAAGAATTTGACCACGCTGCATAATAAGTTGTTGATAGGTTTGGTGATGGAATGATTAAATTGTTTCCTTGACCAATTAATGTTCCTTGGCAACTTCCTGTATACCAGTTTAGTGTAGTTCCAGAACCTCCTGTTGCTGATAATGTTATGTTGCCATTGTCATCATAACACACCGTGTTTATGGAAGCAACTGCTGTTAGTGGAGCTGCTGGTAAAGGTTTTACAATAACTTGAATAGGAGCCTTTTTTGGACTAATACAGGAGCCAGAAACACCCTCGCTTGCATAAAAAGTATATGTTCCAACTGTCGCTGTTGAAGGAGTTATGGAGGTTTGAGGAATTCCACTCGGTGAATCATAATAATAGATGAATAAAGAAGGATTGCTTGCAGTTGCTGTCAGGGGAGATGCAATATCGTTTAAACAATATTCTACAGGGTTTGTGCTTACGTTTGGAGTGCTGTTTAGATTGGTGACAATAATGCGGAATTCAAAATGACAGCTAGATGATCCTTGAGGAACTGCATAATATGTTTTTGTTCCTGCAGTTGCAGGAAATGGATTCGAAATGGTATATTCTATTGCAGATTGTGTTACTGGAAATTGATTGTAAAATCTAGTCCCGGCTGGAAAGTTTCCAGATACTTGAGTAATAGGAATTGATCCTTCGATATTGCAATAGGTAAACTCCATAATGGTCGGAGTGCTTCCACAATGGCTCTCTACATAATCATTACTATTAATTGTAATGATGTAGGGAGTTAGGATAGGTTCGCCAACACAATTTCCGCTCATGTGAAATCCTTGAACAATACTACTATTCAAAAAATGACTATGGCTTATGGTTCCTGTTCCTTCCATATGACCATTAATTATTATATCTGTTCCGCAGTTTGTATTTGCAAGTAAGACACAGTTCTCTGTAGCTTTAATTCTGAATGTAAGTTTGCCCAAAAGATCATCTGGGTCGCTAGGCAATGGAATGGTGCCTATTTTCCAAACAATAGACCCGTTTGCTCCAGCAGTTGGGTCAAAATATAAGTTATTCGGAGATGGACTTGGCGTGAAGAATAACTGTCTATTGCTACTCACGTATGATGATGCAAAAGGAATGGGAATAACCAGAATAGCACTATCAATGGGCTCAGTTCCTTTATTGCGAACATCAATTGATATTTCAATTTCATCTCCTGGTTCAGAAATTAGTGGGTTCCCTGGAATGTATGGTATGTTGTTGATGCTGGAAATTACAGCATGTGCTTCAGGATTTGGAATGTATGCATCAACGGACATCGCAAAAGTCATAATAATGTATGTGTCCTGTGTTGATCCGTATTGAAAGTTTACAGAGGTTTGATTGTTTGTAATTACAGAATTCTGTGCGTTTGGGATGTTAAACATTGAAATGTCCAAGCCTGTATTGTTTGTCAAACTTGGATTTCTTGGATTGCCACCAGTAAATATTGAACCATTGAAAAAATTATCAGTGGTGTTGCCCGAATGACTAAGGCTTACCCAATTCGTGTTGGTATGATTCCTTATTTCAAAGTGGTCTCCGGAGATACTTAGATCTCCTTCTCCTGCCATCATTCCTAATTTCATGTTCACGGCACCACTTTGAATTGTATTAAATCCAGTAATTGGAATTGCATATTCAGCACTAAGGCTTCCGGCAACATACGCATGCCCGTCAAAAACGATGACGTCACGCCAATTCATTTTTGAGTTCTCATAAACGACGATTAAACCCCATCCACCATAGTAGCCAGTTCCGCCACCTGTGCCTTCACGCAGTGCAATGTTTGCAACAAAATATTTTCCAACTCCATATTGTTTTACATAATCGGTCACTTCTGCGTAAGCAGAATACATCTGACCATGACTGGAGACTGGAAAGTAGATATCGTTTGCAGAAGCTGTAACGGTCGTGTAGTTTGCTGCTCCAGGACCCTTTAGTTGTACAGTGCGTTTGTCAAAATTAACGGTTACGCCGCCTTTGGTAACAGCGAATGTTTGTGGACTATTTCCGCCGTCGTGCGCTCTGCCTGTCCAGTATAATCCTGCAAAAATAATGTTTGAGCACTCAGGGTTCGCGCCATGTTCTGTTGAAAATTCTAAATTTGCAGATGAAGAATTATGGGTAGAAGAAATGCCATCAATGTCTACGTATTGCATTAAACTACTGTTGTTGCCCTCATCTGTGTAATTTGATAATGTCAGGTTTGTATTCCCAATCATCGTAAAGTCACCTTTTACGTTGTATATCGTTTTTGTGGGTGAATAAACAGATGTCCTCGGTGAAAATGGCACAATTACTTGCGAGAAAAGGGACATGGAATGCCCCAAAAATAGGAATAACCCTGTAAAAAGGATGCCTCGTAGTTTTCCTATGTAACTAATGTTGTATTTCTTTTTCATATCCTTGTTTTTTAAATTTTATGAGTAGGGTTTTCTAATTCGGAATATTGATCGAATAGAATATTTTAATTTTAGTATTATTCCCTTCTATTAATTGTTCGATAGAGGAAGAATTACAGGAATATTCACAAATGAAATGGATGTAAGAAAGATTTTGTAAATTTGAGAATTGGTCTAGGTTGATCTTTTGAGTGGTGGGTGTTCTTAAACGAATTGTTAAAAATTCTACATTTTCAAATTTTGAATTTGGAGAGTTCAGCCATTGAATTTCGTCAAAATCAATTTCGCCACAAATGGGTATTTCGGGATTAATCACAGTAATTTGATTGTCTTTTACGAAAAAAGTTGGGTTGTAATCAAATGCCAAAGATCTTAGAATCTCAGCATTTTCAATGCTTTCAGTCGATTTTTCCATCTTTAATTCATTGATGTATTCGTCGAGGTTGATGACTTTTTGCGCGCTAAGTGCCTGTACTGCAAATATTAACGCAATAAAGCTTACGTAAATTAATACAAGCTTATAATAAATATTTTTTTGCTTGTTTGTAGGTGAAGAGTTCATGTTTGTTTTCATATCTATATTTTTTAATTAAGCTCGTTTTGTCAAAAGAGGAAAATTGCTCCCTGGACTATACCAAACAACAAAAATACTAAATATGTTTTATGCAAAGTTTAGGTTAAATAAAAAATAGTCTTAATTATTTACAAGTTTACTTGTAAATAATTGGAAAACAGTGATATAAAGCCTGTGTTAATGTTTAAAGATTAACATATGCAGAACACCTCTTATTAATTTGTTAATATAAGTTATTAATTTCTAAAATAGCGAATAAGATGTCTTTTGCTTCATCTGATTTTGTTAGAAGCTAAAATGAATTGTATACGTTAATGAAAAGGTTTGAATCAACCTTTATTTGCTAGAGTGGGCGTTTTTTTTAATTTGCAAAGTAGGGGAGATTTCAAAGGGAATGTCTTGTGTCTGCTTTTGAGAAATGCTTGTCTCAATGAATAGTTTTTAGATGATAGGTTTTAGTTTGGAAACTGAAAACAAATTTGGTTAACGTGTTGTTGAAATCCTAATGTAAATTGATAGAAATTATTAAGGGGGAGCCTAGGATTGAATTGATAATGTTCTATATTGTTAAAACGAT
>JAQUGA010000237.1 GCA_028684405.1 Bacteroidales bacterium
TTTCTGAATATTACTCATATCTTTTTCGAGGCGATTCATACGCTAATCAACAACATAGCCTTGTAATAAATATTCTTTTAGAATCTTATTTGCCCATATCCTAAATTATGTTCCACGCTGGAATTTACCACGATAGCCTATAGATATAATTACATCAAGATTGCATCCTCTCTGCGGTCGGATGAATATATTTTGATTATAAAAACGCAATGCAGTAATCGGTGTCGAACTATCGAAAGGCAGAATCTTCCGTCAGGCACTTGGTCACTCGGTTACCTGTCCACTTTTTTCTACTTTCCCCTTTTTTCGCTTTAAACCTCATCAAAACAGGCATATGATCCGAATGTTTAAAATTGTCGGGCAAAATTTTCAATTCCAAAACTTCAATATTGGGCGAAACCAAAAAGTAGTCTAGCAGACTCGTTGCCGTTTTCCCTTTTAGAAAAGGTTCATTCAGAAAACGTTGGGTGGGAATTTCTTTTCCATAAACCCATTGCCAATTTTCATCCATCAAACCAGACGGCATCTCTTCGTCAAAAGCAATGACGTTCCACTCTTGAGAATAATTATTGGGAGTAAACTTTGGAGGATTTTGATTCCAATCACCGCCCAGAATAACATAACACCCATTTTTATAAGCTTCTGTGGCATACTCTTTAACTCTTTGCAATTCAACAGGCTTAAGAATATTATCGTCATCAAAAGCCGAATTATGAAGATTCATCACAACCAATTCCTTATCTCCTATTTTGTAATGCGAAGCAATAAAACAGCGATCGAGCATAAAAATCCGTTTCCACCAAACAAAATTCACATCAAAGCCAATTCTTTTCACTTTGTATGGCTTAAATTTTGAGAAAGTAGCCATTCCTGCATTCACTTTTCCCATTGGATTTAGCAAGGGAAGTGGTACATATTTTACATCATAGTTTTTGGCAAAACTATAATTGTAATCTTTCAAAACATTGGATAATACATCTAGTTGATTATCGTAAAAAGTTCGTCTTGAATAAACATCCACTTCCTGAATTAAAATAAAATCTGCCTTGTTTTGCTTTTCCAAAAGGTCTGAAATTCCTTTTCGGTAACTTAAATAATCACTTTTTTTAGGTCTTGTTTTGGTTCCACCGTCGTAAAAAAAATCTTCTTGTTCTCCCAAACCAGCATACCCAATATTCCAAATAAGGATGGAAAACTCACTTGAATCTGGTTTCAGTTCGGGTGATGCCTGAATGTTTTCCACCTTTAAATCCAATTCCAAATCAGGTTTATAATCCGTTGCCAAAGCATAAATAATGACCACTGCGAAGTAAATAGCGATGCTTAAAAGCACACATAAAGAGATAATTAATGCCATTTTGAGAGGTTTTTTTTTCATTAAATTCTAATTTTACTGTTTTTATTTTTATCAATAAAGCAACAAACGAAAGCGTCACCGGTCACATTTACAGTTGTTCGGAGCATGTCTAAAGGGCGATCGACGCCCAAAATCAAAACCAATCCTTCGGGAGGCAAACCAATAGAAGAGAGAATAAAGACCAAAACAACGATGCTTCCTCCGGGAATAGCAGGCGTGCCGATGGATGATAAAAGAGCCACAAAAACCAAGAAAAACTGTTGCGTTATTGCCAGTTCAATTCCATAAATTTGAGCAATAAAAAGAGCCGCAACCGTTTGATACAAACTTGTTCCATCCATATTAATGGTCATTCCAAGCGGCAAAACAAAACTGGAGACTTTTTCGGAAATTCCCAAACCGCTTTCCACTTGTTTTTTTGTGACTGGAAAAGTAACGGCACTTGAACTCGACGAAAAAGCCAACAATTGCACAGGATACATGGTTTTTAAAAAATCCTTAAAATTTATACTTGTAAACAGATGTATAAACAATGGGTAAAACAGAATTAAAAACAAAAACAAGCCCAAAGTCACGGTCAGAATATACATTGCAAGAGCTTTTGCAATGGATAATTCGCCACCAAAGCTGACAATCATTCCTGCCATCAATGCAAAAACACCAAGAGGAGCCGTTTGCATTACCATTTCAACATATTTCAAAACAACTTCATTCAGCTGATTGATAAAAGTTTTTAAAACATTGGTTTTTTCATTTGGCAATTTCAAAATGATAATTCCGAAGAAAACAGCCATAAAAATAATTTGCAACACTTTCGTATTGTCCGACATCGACTTGAAAAAGTTTTCAGGAACAATATCTTTTAATATAGAGGTAATATCCCTATTATTCATACTCTCTTCCTCACCCAAAGGGATATAATCGTCTAGTTTTTGATGTTGTTGCAATTGTTCCACCGCTTCCCTGTCCATCATTTTGCCAGGTTGGATGGTTTTTACCAATAGAAATCCGATTGAAATGGCAAAAATAGTGGTGAAAAAGTATACAATTATTGTTTTTCGAGCAATGTTTGAAAAACCTTTAATGTCTGCAAAATTGATAATTCCAGCCATAACAGCAATAAAGACGATTGGAATTGCAATAAATTTCAACAAAGAGATAAAAATCTCGCCCAAGGGATAAATCCATTGAATAACGAAATTTGAAAAATCGGCATAAATGGCCAAAAAACCAAGTAATATTCCTAGAAAAAAACCAATAAGAATATTTATTGAAAGTGGATTCTGTGTAATTTTCCTAAATAAACGAAGCATATTTAAAGGTTTTGACAAAAATAGTTTTTTTATCTAACACTGTAGTCGCAAAAACCAATCAAACATCCCAACATGCGAATAATCAAACATTTTGCCTCACACATTTAGCTCGCTTTAAATATAAAAAAACACTATTGTCCGATAAAATAAGAAAGTATTGTTTTGGCGTAAATTGCTTCAATCAATTTTTTCCTCAATCCTAAAGGATGAATTGATTTTCAGCAATTTACACTCTTTATGGAGGGTAAATAAATTTCGCAAAAGCAATAGTTTTTAATAATTTACAATCAAGCTTGTGCTTTTGGGATAATAAATATTCGCTTATTATACTGAGTTTTACATAAGACAATCAGGTTTATATCGGACAACAGTGATGAAAAAAGAGAACAAAGATGCATACAAAGCAGTAGAACCAAACAATCTGTTAATTTTAATACATAATAATAATAATAATGTTGTATAT
Source organism: Bacteroidales bacterium (assembly GCA_028684405.1). Classification (GTDB taxonomy): domain Bacteria; phylum Bacteroidota; class Bacteroidia; order Bacteroidales; family WCHB1-69; genus JAQUGA01. The sequence goes on from JAQUGA010000237.1 coordinate 3,134, forward strand.
TTGCTCAGATTTTATATTTAAAAAAATATGCCAATAGTAGGTTCAATTATCAAACGAGGAATCGCCCTAAGAAGCAAGTTTCCAAATGACATCATTCGTTTTAGGCTCAGGCCTAATAACCCAATAAAAACACAAGAAAAGGAACTTCGAAAGCTTGTTAATAAAGCTACAGTTACCTCTTTTGGTGATCGTTTTGAATTTGAAAAAATGTTGGATGGGAAAAACTTAATTAAAGACTTCCAAACCCAAGTTCCCATTTACGATTACAACTCCATTTATCAAGATTGGTGGTATCGTTGTTTAAATGGCGAAACCTACGTTTGTTGGCCTGGGAAAGTCAAATATTTTGCACTCAGCTCTGGCACTTCTGAAGCTTCCAGCAAATACATTCCAGTTACGTCCGACATGATTTCTGCCATTAAGCGAACCAGCGTTCGTCAATTATTATCTCTTGCCAATTATGAATTTCCGGCAGAGTTTTATCAAAAACCCGTATTAATGCTTGGCGGAAGCACTCATTTACAATACAATGGAACTTATTTTGCTGGCGATTTGTCGGGAATAACCACTGGGAATATTCCTTTTTGGTTTCAACATTTTTATAAACCTGGCAAACGTATATCACGTGAACGCGATTGGCCAACCAA
>JAQUGA010000034.1 GCA_028684405.1 Bacteroidales bacterium
TACTTATTTTTCTCGACTTATTATCACTCTGTTCGTGTGTAAATTAAGAAACCGCCGTATACCGAACGGTACGTACGGTGGTGTGAGAGGACAGTGAGCGAACTAATCGCTCACTTCCTACTCGATTGATTTCATTTATATTTATTGTTCATCTAAAACCACTTGTATTTCCGAAAGCTAATTATTGCTATTACTGAAACGAAGCTGGCTACTAATAAAATTCCAACAAAAGCATAATTATTCCCTTCCAAGAAGTTTGGAACGTTCATGCCATACAAGCTAGCGATAAGCGTAGGAATCATCAAAATAATGGAAATTGATGTCAAGCGTTTCATGATTGCGTTCAGGTTGTTGGAAATCACAGAAGCATATGCGTCCATCATTCCCGTTAAAATATTGCTGTAGATATTTGTCATTTCCAAAGCCTGCCTAAGTTCAATGTCTACATCTTCAATTAATTCATCGTCGAAAGTGTGTTTAAAATCCTTAAGGTTTTTAAGTCGATGAGCCAAAATGTCGTTTGCTCTAAGTGAAGTGGCAAAGTATACCAGGCATTTTTCAATTTGAAAAAGAGTTTGTAAATCCTCATTTTTGATAGACTCTTCAAGTTCTTGTTCAGCGAGTTTGATATTTTGATTAATCTGTTTTAAATATTTCATAAACCAAACGCTAGACGAGAGGTGAAGTCTGAAAACCAAATCGAAATTGTCTGTTTTAAGAATGTTTTTTCGTTTGGCATATTGAATAAAATCTGAAACCATTTCCGTTTTATAAAAACAGATGGTTGTGAAATAAATATCATTGAAAATAATTCCCATGGGCACTGTCGAAAAAGGCAATTTCGGATCATTTGTCTTTACAGGAACACGTAAAATAATAAGAAACCATCCGTCTTCATACTCAATACGTGGTCTTTCATCAATATCTTCGATGTCATTGTAAAATGCTTCTGGAATTTGAATTTCGTTTAAAAGATAATCTTTGTCCGAATTTGTTGGCTCTTCAACATTAATCCATGCGTCTTTTTGCCATTTGTCTGAATATTCAAGTCCTTTTCCGTTAATTAAATAGGTTTTCACGCAATTTCTCCTTCATAAATTTGTGAATAGAAGAAATTGAATTTAACTTCTATTCAGATTAGCAACTCGAATAATAATCGTCCATTTTTGGATAATTTTAAAATTTCTCGACAAATTTAGTGATATAAAATACAGAACAAGTACTTTAGATGTTTTTTTTTGTAGAAATTTCAAGTTGTTAACAGTATGCTGAAATAAATCTGTGATTATTCAGAAAGATTATTGTTACTAAAAGTCGTGTTTTGCAATAATAATGCAACAATAATATTTGTACTTTGAATTTGGGTTGTATGCGATTCCAATGCCACAGTCAACTGCATTTTTATAAAACTCATCCACGCCCAAAAGATGATATCTGTGGCCCGGTGGATGAATGCCTTTGTCGATAATGAGTTCTTTAATAATCTCGGCTCCTATGGAAGAACCAGCATGAATAGATTCGAAAAAGTTGCTGTTTTTTTGTTTGATAAAATCTTTATTGAGGGAGTATCCAGCCCGATGAATCATAATATTTATGCCTTCTCCCTTTTTGTTGGTGTGACTAAAATAGTTTCTGGAAGCCATGTCGGACGCTTTTTCCTCGGCTACTTTTGCAAGAGTTTCGTTCCAGACCAAAGGCTCTGTTTTTTTGATTTTTCGATCATTAATTCCTGTTTCCCTTTTTATTAATTCAGGATTGATGCGTAAAACATTTAGGTAATTAAACGCAGAAAAGGCCTCTTCTTTTAAAATACTTGTATTTTGTGAATTTGCAGTATTGAAGAAACTCGAAAAAATGATAAATAAGAAGATAATGTTTTTAATACTTTTCATAGAGATGAGTGGATTTCTATTTAAAACTTTGGAAGTGTGCAAATTATTGTGCAAAAAAAAGTCATCGTTTCTACGATGACTTTTTTAAAATATGTTCAATTTTTTAGAACCTTCTTTCTTTAATTCTAGCTTTTTTACCAGTAAGGTCGCGAAGATAAAATATTCTAGCTCTGCGAACAACACCATGTTTGTTCACTTCAATTTTGTCTACGAATGGAGAGGAAAGAGGAAAAATACGTTCTACACCAATGCCATTAGATAATTTGCGAATCGTAAAAGTTTCGGTAGCACCAGTTCCAGATCTTTGTATAACTACGCCTTGGAATTGTTGAATACGTTCTTTTGCACCCTCAACAATTTTATTAAATACAGTAATTGTATCGCCAGCCTTAAAGTTTGGAAAGTTTTTTGTTGGAACCATTTGGCTTTCAATTTTTCTAATTATGTCCGTCTTGCTCATGATCTATGCTTTATTATTCTGTTATATTGTTTTTCAAAAAGTGAGTGCAAATATACGATTATAAATTTGAATAAAGCAAGGCTTTCGATGAAAATATTTAAATTTCCGTTGTTTTATTCTTTTTTTATCTTCTATGTTCTTTTAATTATTTGCAAATCAATCTGTTGTGTTTGATGTAAAAGTCTTAAAGGAAGCTTAATTTTTTTTCAAAAAAACTCATTTAATTTCCTTTTTTGAGTTTATCAGCAATTTGAAATTAGAATTATAAAGACTCAAGTTTAGATGTATTTTATTGAAATCCATATATCTGTATTTCTGCCTTTGTCATCGGTACAGGATATTTTGAGATTGCCAGCAGGTGGCTTAAAAAAGAATTTCTCGTTGGCTTGGGTTGTGGCTATAAGTTTGTCATCTAAATACCACCAAAGTTTTTTAACGGAATTTTCGGTGTTTGCTTTGAGCATTATTTGCTGGTTTTCGCCACTGATTAGAATGTATTCGAGCCCGTCGCCCAATGAAGTGATAACGGGAGCATTTTGAGAAAAAATCCGAGTGCAAGATTCGTTGTGTGGAGGTATTTTTTGATATGGAATATTTTGTTCTTCATAAAAACTAATTACATCCATCGGAAGATTCCGATAGAGTTTTCGAATAATGTTTTTATCTGGTTTGCAGGTTCTACAATATGATTTTGTTTCTTTAATGTCGATAAAAACCTCTTTCATGTGTTGGCATCTTTGATTTGGTGAAATTCCAGGGATGTATGAATCGATGCTTAGATCGGTGCAAAATTCATCAGGAATGTGTCCTGATTCCGAACAAACTTCTCTATAATCTATGGTTTTGGGAGGAGCAAACCAGGTTTTATCAGAATGTTGGTCGATGGTGTTAAATATTTGGAATAAAAGCGGAGTCGCAATGTTTGCTCCAGTGAGTTCGGGCGTTCCAGTTCCATCAAAATTTCCAACCCAAACTCCCACCGTATAGTTTACATTATAACCGATGCTCCATGCGTCTCTGCGACCATAAGAGGTGCCTGTTTTCCAAGCAATTTTCGGGGCATTTGTGTTGTGACTCCAGTTTGACGGAAAGTCGGGTCGTTCGGCTTTGGTTAGAATTTCGCTAATCAAATACGCAGCAGCTTCGGAAACAATCGGAACGCTTCTGTTTTTTTTATTGGGATAAAGTGAGGCTTTTTCGAAAATGCCTTTATTGGCAAATGCAGAAAAAAGATTGGTCAATTCTTCAAGATTTACGCCACATCCACCTAAAATAGTTGATAAACCCAGCTTTTTTTGGTCTTTGGCAATTTGTTTGAAATTTGCTTTGATTAATAGCTTAATAAAAGCATTGTTGCCAACTTCGTTGAGGAGCCAAACCGCAGGAATGTTGAGTGATTGAGCAAGTGCCTGTTCGGTGGTGACCAATCCTCTGCATTTGTCGTCATAATTCCCTGGATAATAGCCGCCGTAGTTAATGGGAACGTCTACTACTTTTGTTTTTGGGGTTATCAAACCTTGATCTATGGCCTGAGCGTATAGCAATGGTTTTAAAGTACTTCCGGGAGAACGTATGGCTTTGATGCCGTCTACTTGTCCTTGACTGGAAGAGTCGGAAAAATCGGCAGAACCAATGTAAGCTGCAATTTTATTTGTTTTATTGTCGATTATTAAAACGGAAGCATTGGAAATGTTGGAGTATCTGAGTGGTTGGATGTAGTTTTTGGTAATTTGAGCCACTTTTTGTTGGATTTCTATTTGAATGCTGGTTTCTATTTCAGTGCTTTGTCTGTTTTCGCGACACGCCCTGATAGACACATGAGGAGCCATCATCGGACGCGAACGGCGTTCTATTTGAATTATTTCGCTAAGAGCATCCTGAATTATTCTCTCTTCAAAAAGTCGTTTTTTTGCAAAACGCTTTAGCCAATTATTTCGTTTTATATAAAGTTCAGTTTCATCTTTAGAATAAATAATATTTGGGAAATTGGGAATGATCGAGAGCAAGGTGATTTGAGCCAAACTTAAGGCTTCGGGCTTTTGATGGAAATAGAAATAAGCAGCTGTTTTAACGCCCTCTATATTGCCACCATAAGGAACTAAATTGATGTATAATTGCAAAATTTCATCTTTTGAATAGGCAAATTCCAATTGAAAAGCTCTGAAAACCTCAATGATTTTATTAAAATATGTTCTCTTTTTCGGTTGAAGCATTCGAGCAACTTGCATGCTGATGGTGGAGGCACCCGTTCGTTTGTCATTGTTGAAAAGATTTCGAAATATTGCTTTTCCAACAGAAACGGGATTGATGCCAAAATGGTAATAAAAATATTTGTCCTCTTTATGCAGTATTGTTTTTTTTAGAGTTGGAGTAACTTCATTCAAATTGGTTTTAAACCGCCACTTATCAGTGCTGTTCAGCGTAGCATAAAGAATGTCACCTTCGGCCGATTTTACAATTTGCGAATAATCATTTGTGTTGGGCAACGGAAATAGGAAATTGAGTGCGATAAATAAGAGAAATATGGAAAGGAGAGAAAAAAACAGAGCCCGGATCCAACGAGAAACTCGAAGAAAATAATTTTGAATTATGATTCTGTAATTACGGAAGTTTATTTTTGTCATCTCTATCATTTGTGATTGTAAAATTACAATAATAATAATAATAATCGATTTCAATAAAATTAGTTTTTTCAATATTAAACCTCTCATGTCTTTAAACGTATTTCAATTATTTTTAAACCTAGATCCTAGATAGACTTAAAGAGAGTTAATCGAAGCGTTTTATGTTGTTAAATATTGTATTTTTGTAAATAAATTAAAAGCAAAGATGAAAAAAACAAAAATTATAGCCACTTTATCCGACAAAAAATCGGATGAGCCATTTTTAAAAGAATTGTTTGATAATGGCGTAAATGTAGTGAGAATCAATACGGCACATCAAGATATAAAAGGGGCGGAGATGCTCATAAAAAGAGTTCGTTCGGTAAATGATAAAATCGCCATTTTAATTGATACAAAAGGACCCGAAGTGCGAACATCTGCCAAAGGAGAAGTTCTTTTGGTTAAAGATGAAATCATTAAAGTTTTGGGAAATCCGCAAATGGAAATATCCGCAGAGGGCATTCCTGTTTCCTATCCTGAGCTTTATAAATACGTTCATATTGATGATTTGATTTTGATTGACGATGGTGAAATTGAATTGAAAGTAATAAAGGTTGAAAATGCCGAGATTCATTGTCAGGTTATTATTGGGGGGCTTGTAAAATCTCGAAAAGGGGTTAATATTCCCAATGTCGAACTTCCCTTACCCGTTTTGAGCGAGAAAGACAAGGAGTTTATTCAGTTTGCAATAGACCAGAAAATTGCATTTATTGCACACAGTTTCGTTCAAAGAGCTTCAGATGTTTTGCAAATTAAAGAGATTTTGGATGCTCATAAAAGCAAGGTGAAAGTAATATCTAAAATTGAAAATAGAGCTGGAGTTGATAATATTGATTTGATTATTGCTGTTTCGGATGGAATAATGGTTGCCAGAGGCGATTTGGGAATAGAAATTCCGGGAGAGCAAATTCCAGTAATCCAACAAAATATTGTCAATAAATGCATTCGGGCAAAGATTCCTGTAATTATCGCTACGCAAATGCTGCACAGCATGATCAATAGTCATCGTCCAACCCGAGCGGAAATTAGCGACGTGGCAACGGCTGTTTTTGAACGGGCAGATGCTCTGATGCTGAGTGGCGAAACGGCCTACGGAAAATATCCTGTGGAAGCGGTAAAAGTGATGACAAAAGTGGCTTTAGAAGTGGAAGCAGAATTGGATCATTTGCCTTTTGAACAAGAAAAGGGAGTTGATACTTTTACATCCACATTGTGTAAGGCAGCGATAATGACAACATCTAATCACGGTATAAAAAACATTATTGCAGATACAACATCTGGAAAAACCTGTCGCTATATTTCAGCTTTACGAGGACGAAACCATATTTACGCAATGTGTTACGACCAAACTGTAATGCGTCAGTTGAGCCTTAGTTATGGCGTTATTGCTCATAAAATAGAATCCACGAACTCGCACGATCGATTTTTACGCAGTGCCATATCCATGATTATTGCACAAAAAGAAATTGACCCCACTGAAAATGTTTTGATTATTGGAGGAAGTTTTGGAAGAGCTCACGGTGTCTCTTTTATTGAAATTGCATCGCCCGAATTAATTTTAAGTGAGCAATGTTCTTGATTTTTTTTTGAAAAATACTAATGTCCGATAAGGTTTCAATATTTTTCGCCCCATAAGGATAAAACCTTGAAAACCAAACCAGTTTATTTAAAGATTGTTTGTTGTGTTTTCTTCATTTTACCCTTACCCAAAAGAGAAATGAAGAAAATAAATATCGTTATAAATGCACCATGTATTTTTCTTTTTCCATCCAATTTTAAATTTCCTTCAGGGTTTGGGCTAAGATTTAGAATTGAACACTTAAATTCAAGTAATCAATGCAAAAAAATAAGATTTTTTTTCTCATAACGATTGTAAATAACGAATAGTCTTCATATTACGTTAATTTACTTAGTTTTTCGGACAATAATGTTAGTGAATTTAAGATGAATTTATCAACCATAAATTTTTCACAAGAAATTGGATTGCATTTCAAAATAGTTTATAACTTTGCAAGAAACTCGTATATTGAGAGGGAAGATGTAAACAAGATCGCATTATGAAACAAATTGAATTAGTTAATAAAATCCGGTTTAATTGGAAATCGGGCATTACAGTAGCTTTTGTAAGTATTCCGTTGTCCATCGCATTGGCAATTGCATCGGGTGCTACCCCAACACAAGGTATAATAACGGCCTTTTGGGCAGGACTTCTGGGGTCAATCCTAGGAGGAAGTAATTTTAATATTATAGGTCCTACGGGTGCTCTGTCGGGTATTTTAATGACCTATTCCATTGTTAATGGATATGCTGTTTTGCCCGTTATTGCTATTATTTCGGGATTGTTGATTCTGCTTGTTTGGTTTTTGAAATTAGATCGATACATTATTTTTATTCCCAAAGTGGTTATTCATGGATTTACTCTTGGGGTCGCATTTATTATTGCTCTAGGACAATTAGATAATATGTTGGGTTTGGATAATATTCCAAAAACGGATAAGCTTACAACCAATGTGTGGACCAGCTTACAACATTATTCAGAAATAAACTGGTGGATTTTTCTGATTTTTATTCTGGCTAGTGTTTTTATTTTCTTTTGGAATAAAAAATTCCCAAAACTACCCGGAGCCATTGTGGTTGCACTCATAGGAATGGGTTCTGCATTTGTGGTCAATAATTTATTGAAAATTGATTTTGGCTTGATTACATTGGCCGATAAATATCCAGATGTAACCGCCAGTTTGTATTATAATATTTGGGGTGATTTGACTCTGCAAACTTTCTTAAACAAAGAGCTATGGGTTATTTCGGCAGCTACTGCATTGATTGCTATTTTGGAAACATTGATTTCGGGACAGATAGCCGATAACATGACCAATACAAAGTTTGTTCGTTCGAAAGAGGTTTTTGCTTTGGCTTTTGCCAATTTGGGTTCTGGTCTTATGGGTGGAATTCCCGCCACTGCTGCTTTGGCACGTACGGCTCTTAATATTAATAGTGGAGCGAAACATAAAACGTCCGGAATTATTAGTGCCGTTTCTATTTTGCTTATTTCATTGTTGATTTTCCAATATTTCAAATTGTTGCCTATGGTTGCCATTGCTGCCATTTTGGTTATTGTTTCGATAAATATGGTCGAGAAAAAACACTTTATTACTTTGATGGATAATGAGAAAGTTTCCTTTTTCCTATCCATGTTTGTGGCTGGTATTACCATTATTTATGACCCTATTGTGGGGATTCTTACAGGAAGTTTCTTTGCTTTAATGATTTTTGTAAATCGAATTTCAAAAGGGCAAACCGAAATTCAGTTGTGGAAAGATTGGAAAGTTAAAAAAGTATTGCTGAAAGACGATTACGTAAAAGACACCGATGTTGATTGTGATTTTGTCGTGTTGAAAATTTCGGGTATTCTAACCTATATCAATATGCCTGCTTATCTGGAAACAGCACAACTTATCAAAGGAAATAAATTTGTTATAATTTCGCTCAAATCCGCTTTTTATGCGGATTCGGATGGAGTAAGCTACTTGGATGAAATTATTACAGAACTAAAATCGAACAATCAAGATATATATTTAACAGGTGTCAATAAAGAAATTGAAAAAATGTTGAAAGGCGAAACTTTTTATCAATCAAAAATTACAGATGGTAGAATATTTGATTCCATTTCGCAAGCCATTGAAGAGTTGAAAAAAGAGGAATTGGGCTTGGGTATGTAGCTGGTTTTTGGGCATAGAAAACAAGGTTACATGTGCAGAGAAGGTTTGTTGCTATTTGGGTTTCTGGGAGTTCTAACTATGCATGCTTCTATTTCAAATAAAATCCAAAAATCATTTTTTTTGAATTAATTTTGAGATATATTAAAAAAATAATGTAGGTTTGTAGAGACTAATTTGAAAGAACCGTGCAGAAAAACTATTCATTTGACTCAAAGTTGTTGATATTTATTGCTTTTTTAGCATCGGTATTGCTTTTTCAGTCATGTAAAAAAGAGCTCACTACTTGGCAAAGCGATTTATCGGTTCCCATTGCATCAACGAGTTTTAGTTTGAGCAATTTAATGGCTGATTCGTTGATGGAAGTGGACGAAAATCAATTGTTGATTCTTCATTTTAAACATCCTCTTTTTCAGGTTTTTGCCGATTCAATGGTGGCTTTTCCAGACACCATCTCTTCCTATTATTTTAAGGCTTTTGGAAATGGAACTTTATCGCCTGGGCAAACCATTATTTCTCAAAATGAAGCCACCTATTTTGATCTGGGGGATGCCCAAATTACTCGAATGAAAGTGTTTGAAGGAAAAATCAGGCTTTATGCTATAAATCCGCTCACAGAGCCACTAAAATTGGTTTATTCAATTCCGGCAGCAAGCAAAAATAATGTTCCTTTTAGTATTACCGAAATTATCCCTGCTTCAAATGGAATGCTTCCATATGTTCACAACTTGTTGATAGATATAGGTGGTTATCAGTTGGATATGAAAGGCGTCAACGGAAATCAATTCAATCGTTTGCAAACATTTAGTAAATTAAGCGTTTACGAAAATGCAAATACAGTAAATGTTTCGCAAGGACAAGAGTTTTCTTTTTATACCAAATTCGAATCGCTGACCATTGCTCATGCCAAAGGATATTTGGGTTCAACGCTAAATGCAAATGGTCCGGATACAACTCAGTTGGATATGTTTAAAAAACTATCTGGAGGTACTATTGAGCTAGAAAATGTAGATGTTTACTTGGATATTTTTAATGGCATCGGAGCTGATTTAAAGTTTAAATTGAATGATTTGATGGCCATTAATACTAAAAATAATCATTCTGTTGTGCTTTCGGGCAGCGATGTGTTTAGATTCCAAAATATTACACGAGCAAAAGAGGATGGACCCTGGCTTAATTCCTATACGCCTTCCCAAAAATCAATTTCATTTTCGAGTACCAATGTGAAGGAATTGTTTGAAACATTGCCCGATAAATTGGTCTATTCTTATGATTATGAGCTAAATCCATGGGGAAATATCTCTGGCGGAAACGATTTTGTATATCAATCGTCCAAAATTGAAGCTTTGCTGAATATCCGACTGCCTTTGTCGGTAAAAATATCGGATTTGTGTTTCTCGGATACGCTTGATTATCATGTAGAAATGGATGAGAATATTTTGCAAAATGGAAAATTATATGTTCGAGTGGCCAATACTTTTCCTTTAAGTTTTAATTTGAAAATTGAGCTGTTAAATGCCCAAAATCAAACCGAGACAATTCTTTTGAATGAAAATTCTCTCATTCAATCAGCCATCCCTGTTTCAGGAACTACTGACGCGGTAGTTAGTTTGATCGAAATACCGCTCAATAAGCAACAAATTAATTCTCTTCTAAAAAATAAGCGAATGCATCTGTTTGTAAAAGCAAATTCGCATCATGGAAATACGGTTGATTTGTATGGTTTTCAAAAAATGGACATCAAAATTAGTGGAGATTTCAATATTAATATAGCACTGTAAATGAGGTTTAAAATTACGATATTGTTTGTTTTTGTCTGCTTTGTCTCAATGGTCAAGTCGCAAGGCACATTATCTTTAATAAACATTATCGAAGAAAATCAATTTTTGGAAAATGAAACCATCAAAGGGCGACATATGTTGGTGATTGGTGGTTCGGCTATGGCATCTGTTTCCAATGCCAAAATGAATTTAGTAAACCCATTTATTTTTGGAGGATTTATTTCTGAAGAGGTAAAAAACGAGAATTTACAACTATTAAAAAAATCGAATCCCAGCGGTTTTTCATTGAATTCTGAAATTATGACCGCCCATCGAACCGATGAGGTTTTTGGTAAAAACACCATGATTTTTTTTGGAATTGGATTAAAAAATGTAGGAGAATTTAATTTTTCGGATGCACATGTACGACTGTTATTGCAAGGAAACAGAGCATCGGTAGGAGAGCAAATTGATTTGAAAGATTTTCAAATTCATAATTTTAACTACGGAGGTGTGCGCTTGGGATTTGCAAAATACGTCACGAAAAGTGAAGATTTTCAACAATATTATGGATTTAGTTTGGGATACCTAAAGAGTTTTTCTCATTTCAATGCCAAGGTTCATTCGGGTTCGTTTTATACCCAAGCCAATGGCTATGATTTGTCATTAAATGCCGAATACACCCTTCAAAGAAGCGATACTTCTAGTTTGACATTCTTTAAAGGGGAAGGAATGAATGCTTCTTTGTTTTATGGGGCAAATTATAAAAACCGCTTTAGTTTTAATATTGGACTTGAAGATTTGGGATATTTGAAATGGAAAAACGGCTTGTCGTCGGAAAAAAAAGAACAACATCTATTTTCGGGAATTGAGCTTATTGATATTACGAAGGCAGACCAGGCGAGTTCTTTAAGTTCTGTAGCAGACAGCATTCGAAGTTCGCTTGTATACCCCGAAACGAACGAGGATTACCGTATGCTTTTGCCAATGGCAGCCATGATGCGAGTTTCTTATCGATTTACTGAATATTTTGGAGCCGAGACTTATGTTCGATATTTTCCAAATTCAGTCCGGAATTTTGAAATCATGTTTCAATTAAATGCTTATCTTTTCAATCAATCGCTTCGGGTTTCCCCTTTTGTTTATGCTTCGGGGTATGGAAGCGTAAGTCCAGGTTTGGAACTGGCTTTGGTAGATACGAAAAGAATTTATATTGAAGTCGGTTGTTATTCTTTAAATTTCTCGCAGGCCACCCTGGGAGGTTTTGCTACTTTTGGATATAAATTTTAATGTTATTAAAAAGATTAAGATTATGAATAGTGAATTGATTTACAATGATATAAAGGAAAAAGCCGGAAAACAGTTTTTTTTGATGGCCGGTCCTTGTGTGGTCGAAAATGAGCAAATGCCATTTGAAATCGCTTCTGTTTTGAAGGAAATTTGCGATCGTTTAGATATTTATCTAATTTTCAAAGCTTCGTATCGCAAAGCCAATCGGTCAAGTATAGATTCCTTTACAGGTATTGGAGATTGGAAAGCCTTGGAAATTTTGAAAAATGTAGGCGAAAAATTGCAACTTCCTGTGGTTACCGATATTCATACTGCCGAAGAAGCAGCAATGGCAGCCAAATATGTTGATGTTTTGCAAATTCCAGCATTTTTGTGTCGTCAAACAGATTTATTGATTGCCGCGGCTCAAACCCAAAAGATTATTAATGTAAAAAAGGGTCAGTTTTTATCGCCCGAGTCGATGAAATTTGCCGTTGATAAAATCCGCAGAGCCGGCAATGATAAAGTAATGCTTACCGAACGGGGAACCACTTTTGGATATCAAGATTTGATTGTTGATTATCGAGGTGTGGCTGCAATGCAAGAAAATAATTGTCCGCTGGTGCTCGATGCCACCCATTCTCTTCAAGTTCCAAATCAAAGTCATGGAGTTACGGGAGGGCAACCACATTTGATTGATATTGTTGCTTCCGCTGGTATTGCGGTCGGATTTGATGGACTTTTTATAGAAACTCACCCAGATCCTTCCAAGGCTAAATCTGATGGAGCCAACATGATTCCTTTGCATAAAGTGGAAGAATTATTGATTAAATTGAAAAAAATTAAAGAAGCAATTCGATAAGGTTTTTTTTGAACATCGTTTTAATTTATTGATTATGAAAAAAAGTATTTTGTTTATTGTTCTGATTATCTCTTGTTTATGGCAAATAAGAGCGCAAAGTACTTTTTTTACAAAAACCTACGGCCACTATTACACCAATATTGGAGTAGATGTGGCAGAAATTTCAAAAAATCAATTTTTGGTTCTTGGCAACTCTTCCATTCAGGATTATACTTACAATCCTGTTCTTTTTTTGCTCGGAGATACAGGGCAGATTATTAAAAAAGCGGAGTTTTTCTCTTCCAGCATATACAAAGCAAATTCGCTGATGGTAGGCCAGAATGCCTATTATATTTCGGGCATTACAAATGATTCTCAAAGCAATGATTATGAGGCATTCATCATGAAAATCGACACCGCTTATAATCAAGTTTGGGTAAAATCATTTGGATATCCTGAAATTTGGGACGAAGCAATATCCATGATTGGTATTGGCAATCGGATTTTTGTGGCTGTCAATTCCTATGAAACTGAAAATCTGGAAGTGATGGCTTCTGTTTACGAATTTTCGGGAAATGGAGATAGTTTAAATTGCATTCCTATTTCGATGAATCATGCAACGGAATTGAAAAAGCTGAAACTTATTTCTGATTCAGTTTTGGTTTTTTCGGGTACGATTCAAGAGTTTGCTGATTCATCCTTTACCGCTATGATTGGAAAACTAAATATTCACTCCGAAGATATCGATTTTCGAACCTACAGAAATGTTTTAGGAGAAAGTGTTGCTCATAGTTTTTGCGAAACCAGCTCGGGATATGCCATTTGTGGCTCAACTAAAAAATATTTTGATTTTTCCAATACCGATGGGTTCCTCTTGTATCTTAATGATTCTATGAATTATGTTTCTGATTGGATTGTCTCAAACACAGCCTACAACAAAGCGGATGATTATTTTGATGTGGTAGAGGATTTTGAAGGCAATTTGATGGTTGCCGGCAGAACCGAGAGTTTTGGTGATGGAGGATTTGATGTTTTGCTTTTTAAATGTGTTTCTGGAGCATGGTTTTCATGGTCGGCAACAATTGGAAAAGACCGTTACGATGCCGGTACAAGGCTTATTAATACTTTGGACAGCAGTTTCTTGGCCATTGGAGAAACAACTTTAAATGGAGCCAACAATCAAGACATATTGGTGGTTAAAATTTCAAAAGAGATGCAGTTTGAATACGAACCCAGCCATGTTACTTCGATTATGGAAGTCGACAGAAATTTCTCTTTTCGATATACAAACCCGATTGTAGACAAGTGTCAAATCTATTTTGAAGAGTCGCTTCATATAAAAAAAGTAAAAATCATGGGTTCGGATGGACGTTTGGTGCGTGAGTTGGCTATAAACAGTTTCAGCCCAAATATTTCTCTAAATTTGAGTTTTTTAAATGCCGGTCTCTATTTTTTAATCATCGAAACAGATCGTTTGCATCTGAATTGCAAAGTTCTGAAAGTAGAGTAGGGTTTTGCTTCCAAAAAAATATAAAACAATGAAACAAGCACATGATAATTGGGCTTATTTTTATGATTTTGTTTATGAAAATACATTCGGAAGTTTCTATCATGAATTGACGATGGAAACACTAATAATGATTCAAGACATTCTGCCAAATGGCTCAACCATTGACTTTGGAGCTGGAACAGGACGACTTTCATTTCCTTTGCTTGAAAAAGGATATTCGGTTGTTGCAGTAGAAAAAAGCAAAGCAATGACAGAAGTGATGAAAATAAAAAGTATTCAATTTAATCTCGATTTGAAAATTTACAACTCTGGAATTTCTGATTACCATCATCAAAAAGCAGACTTAGCCATGGCTATTTTTACGGTACTAAGCTATTCCATTACAGACAAAGAATTAGCAAGCAATATTCAAAATATTTGTAATCATATTCATCCAAATGGATTTTTTTTGTTCGATTTGCCAAGTATGGCCTTACTTGCTGAGGAGCGCTTGACAAACATTCAATCGGAGAATTTTAATCGGATTGTTGAACTGATAAATGTAAAAGATTCGGACATCTACATCTACAAAGAAACGTGCAATGGAATATTTAATAATGAAAAGTTTGAGTATAAAGATGAATTTAGCATCCGTTATTGGTCCATGGATATTTTAGATAATTTGTTGCAAAAAAATGGCTTATTTGATACCCTGAAGGATTTTTCATACTTTGATTCTACAGGTTCTACATATAAATTGTATCAAAAAAGGTGACTTTTGACGTAATTTCTTGCAAAAAGCAAAATTAACGTTTGTAAATGCTAGTATGTTTGTTGTCAGGCAGTTGTAGCTCTGCTTTGTTTTTGTATAATAAATCTGTAAATAATCGTATGAATTAAATTTGCTTTATGAGCAATAGTTCATTATATTTGTATCAAACAAGTGTTCATTGTGTTATGTCATCAATTAAATGATTTTAGTGAATAAAACGATCAAACAAATGAAAAAGAATAAATTATTTCTTCTGATTACTGTGTTTTTTCTCCTTGGAAAAATTCAGGCTCAACAGCAAGTGGTTTTCCAAATTTACCAATCCGATTCATTGATTGCAAATGCTGGAGAAAATTTTAGCTTATTTCCTGGCAATACTAGCATTATTGGAGGAACACCCACTGCCGTAGGAGGCGATGAACCTTATTATTACAACTGGACACCATCTGTTTTTTTGGATGACACAACGGTTTCCAATCCAATTGCAACGCCGTTAGAAACAATTACATATGTGGTTTCGTTGCATGATGCAAACCACTGCTCATCTCGCGATTCTGTTTTAGTAACAGTAGATTCCTCGAGTGGAATTTTTGATTTATCGAATGAAAACGACAAGATTCCCTATGCGTTTTACTCATCTGAAAACAATGCAATTAAGATTATTCATCCTTTTCCAGAAGACTTTACTGTTTTAATTGCCGATATTTCAGGAAAAACCCTTTTTTATCAATTTTTCCCTAAAAAAAACAAGTCTGAATTAAATATCCCTGCTCATAATCTGCCACAAACTATTATTGTGAATATTTCGGGAAAGGAAAAGTCATACTCATATAAAATATTAAAAAATTAGAAGCATGAATACCAAATTTTGCATTATGTTTTTTCCCCTTGCTGTTTTTGTTGCTGTTTATTAAAGCTCAAACTTTTGTAAATGTTAACGATACTGCATATCTATTTGT
>JAQUGA010000238.1 GCA_028684405.1 Bacteroidales bacterium
GACGAATCTTTTAACACAGAACCCAGTACAATTATTGGCTGGCATTGGAATTTTGGGGATGGAACCACCAGCACCGATCAAAATCCAACACATACTTATTTAACTGCCGGTTTTAAAACCGTTACCCTTACCGTAACCGATCACAGAGGTTGCGATAGTACAAAGACGTTTCATAACTATATAAAAATCAGCAAACCAACGGCTAATTTTAATTCTCAATCAACAATCTGTTCTCATGACACTTTGAGTTTTTTCAACTTAAGTCAGGGTTCAGGATTGACGTATTCGTGGGATTTTGGGAACGGTCAGACTTCAACGAGCAATAATCCTGCGGTTATTTATGTTTCTGACAGCACCCAGATTTTTCCTATTTCATTGATTGTGAAGGATTCCAATGGTTGTACCGATACAATTGTCCGGAATATCACTGTTTCAACACCTATTGCCAACTTCTCAGTACTTTCTCAAACAGCAGATTGTCCGCCTTTTAATGCCTCCTTTATCAACAATTCTTCCTCCGATGTGGTAAATTGGCAATGGAATTTTGGAGATAGCATAAGTGGCTCCAATAACACTTCATTTTTTCCAAATCCTCAGCATGTATTTAATAATTCAGGCGCATTTGATGTAACATTGATTGTCAAAAGTGCCATAGGATGCACGGATACCATCGTTAAAGAAAATTATATTTTTGTAGATGGACCTCGAGGCACTTTTAATTTTGAGCCAAAAGCTGGCTGTGCACCACTCACTGTTACTTTTACTTCTGATACAGAAAATGCAGCCGATTTTACCTGGGTTTTTGGCGACGGCGGAACGGCAACAGGATCAAGCGTTACATGGACTTACAATGAAGGTGGTTTTTTTCTGCCTGTACTTATTATTTCTGATTCATTAAACACATCCATTGGCGACACTTCTGTTTGCGTTGCAACCATTATTGCCCCCGATTCGGTGAATGTTATTCAAGGAATTGCTGATTTTACTTTTATCGATACCATGTATTGTCCGGGGCAAAATATTCATTTTACAGATCTGTCATCCGGAACAGGAACTTCTACGGTGTGGTATTGGGATTTTGGAGATGGCCAAAGCAGCCCTTTGCAAAACCCAACATACAGCTTTTATACATCTGGAAATCACGAAGTTACTCTGACCATCAAAACAGATTCCTGTGAAAGTTCCATCACCAAAACAGTTCGAGTATTTGACATTCCCAACGTCAGCATCACAAACTCCGGACTTGCAGGCTGTTATCCTCATGAAATTGATTTTCATATAAACATGAATACAGTCACCTATCCAGCCATTAAATATGTTTGGAATTTTAATGATGGTTCACCAAGCATCACTCAACAAAACATCAACCGACAATTTCTCCATTCTGGTCTTTACCAAATTGAACTGACCATTACTTATGCAAATGGATGTGTACACACCTACGTTTTTCCTACTGAAATTGCTGTTCATCCTATGCCCGATGCATATTTCAGTTTTAGCGAAGACTTTTCATATCCTGGTGTCTTGGTTAATTTTGCCGATTATAGTTTGGGAAACATTGTAAATTGGCATTGGGAAATAAGCGATGGAACTCAACATGATGGCAAAGATTTCGCACATGCTTTTGAAACATCTGGTTATTTTTATGTGAACCTACTGGTGACTACGGATGCTGGTTGTTCGGATTCGTATTTTCAAAAAGTGACCATAATTGAACAACTTATTATCCCCAATGTGTTTACCCCTGATGGAGACGGCATCAATGATTACTTTGAAATTAAAAGATTGGGCACATTTACAAAAGTAAATTTAAAAATATACAATCGATGGGGCAATCTTATCTGGTATACCAACAATCCGGACGAACATTGGGATGGAAAAGAGATTGACAATGGAAAAGATGCTCCGAGCGGCACATACTTTTATGTATACACTGCTGTAACGGCGACCAATGCGGATCTTAAATCCTCTGGTTCAGTGACTTTGTTTCGATAAATTTGCTTTTTTTTAATTTTAGTCACTATTGTCCGATAAAATAAGAAAGTATTGTTTTGGCGTAAATTGCTTCTATCAATTTTTTCCTCAATCCTAAAGGATGAATTGATTTTCAGCAATTTACACCCTTTATGGATGTGAAATAAATTGCGGAAAAGCAATATTTTTTAAAAAAACCTAAACCAAGCCTCTCTTTTTTATTTTATACATATTCGCTTCTTATGCAGTGTTTTACATAAGATAATCAGATTTTTATCGGACAACAGTGAATTTTAGTATTGAAATTTAAACATACTCAATATCGATAAAACCAGAATTTAAAAGTCGAGCTACTCCCATATATGAAGGAATAAAACAAATTTTACTTCCTACAAAATATTTCTTTTTACCATCGGCTCCAATATTATCTCCCAAATCAACCACCATCATGTCTGATGTAATTCCAACAAATTTCACCTCTTTATCAAAAAACTCAATATCGTCTTTATCAACATCCAACAATCCAAAATCGAGGATTGCTTTATACGAACTTGAATTCATTTTATCCTGATTAAAATCGGCTGTATGTCCAATATTAGCCTCACTCAGAATACCATCTGGCAGCATGTCCTTACGTTCGAGTTCAATAATATTAGCTTCAAACACAAAGGCATCGGTATATAAATTCATAAATTGCTTATTGTCGAGCGGTGAAGTTCCAAAGAAGGCAGCTTCTCCAATGCGAAAATGATTCATATCTTTGGGAACCGTATGCGAATCAACCAAAGGAAGCGTAATCGAACTACCTCCGGAGATAATGTTTAAGTTTTTATTGAATTTAGCCTGAATTAGTTCTTTGTACAAACACAATTGCAAAAGCTTATCATAGGTTGGTTCAACGCCATACATACAACCGAGGTTTGAGCCCAAGCCAATCACTTCGATATTTGCAAGATTGAAAACATTTTCATAGAATTTTATCAGTTCTTCCCTATTCACCCCTTCGCGCAACTCACCCAACTCAATCATAATAATAACTTTATGGATTTTTTTTTGTTTTTCCGCTGCTTTATTAAGTGCACAAATGGTTTTGAATGAAGAGTTTAAAGAGATGTCTGCATATTCAACGATTTCATCGATGTAGACAATAGCAGGGGGTTTGATATAAATGGTATTTATCTTGGGATTTATTTTTTTAAGATTTTTCAAACTACTCAGTCTTGAATCGCCAAGAGAATGAATGTCCTTTAAAACTTCAGGAATTAATATTTTTTTCAGAAGATTTTCATCTCCTGAAAAGACTTTTGTGATTAAGCTCCATTCTTTTCCATTACTTTTTAAAAATTTGCTAATTTGTTTAATATTGGATATAATGTGTTGTGTATTTATTTTTAATGATGCCATGCTTATTTTGATTTTATATATTATAAATTCAACTCAATCAAATATTTAAGCTTTTGAAATGAGTTTTTTTTTAAATAATTCGTTATTTAGTATCTGTACGAGAATCCAGCTTCTTTTATAGTCTTGAAGATTCTATTTAGTTTAAAAGAGATGTAATTATTCGTTGTTTTCCAATCTCATTTCCGCATATTTTGAAGTAAAGCCAAGTCTTTCATAGAGTCGTTTGGCAGGATTATCATATTCGACATGCAATTTTATATTTCCTTTGGTATTTTTAATGGCTTCTTTAATGATTTCAGCACCAAAGCCTTTTCCTCTGTATTGTCCATCCACCGCAATGTAGACCAAAATATTTTCGGGAATAAA
>JAQUGA010000239.1 GCA_028684405.1 Bacteroidales bacterium
AGTATTAAAAGAAATCGAAGAACAAGAAGCAAAAGCACTTGAAAACCATATAGCTGAATATAATATTGAACAAAAGAAAAGAAAGAAACTTGAAACACTATATTCCAAATTAGAATCACACAACTTAGAATTAGAGAGTGCAACTTCAAAAAGAAACGAACTTAGTAGAGAAATTAATAATCTTCTTATAAAAAATGACAATGCAGAAAGTATTTTAGAAGAAATAGAAAAACACGTAAAAGAAATAGTAGCGTATCTTTCATCTAGTATAAAACATATCAACTCCATTTTTTATGAAGATAATTTATTGGAAAAAATTGAAGAAAAGTTTAAAAATAAAATGTTTGATATTTCTCAATCCAATGCTGAGCTAAGCATCAGAAATACAAATTTGAAGAAAAGAATTCTTTTTATTGACAATTACCCAATTGTTGAAATTTTAGGAATGAAGTACCAAAGTTTAAATAAAAAAACAGATTGGGATTTTATAAATAAAAATTACACTCAGATTAAAATAATTGAAAAATCAGAAGTTCATAGCCTTTTTGCTGAAGTAGAATTAAAGACAATTCATAGTCAAAACGAACTGACAAGATTGCAATTTTCTGATAATAAGTTATTTCTATTCGATTTTTCGTCAGAAAGAAAGCAATTAGAATTAGAACTATTAGAAAACAACAAAACAATATCAAATCATCAATTTATTAAAGATAAAATTACTAAGGATCTCGAAAGATTTCTTACAGATTACGCTAAAGCGAAAACACAAAGTATAAAATCCAAGATAATCAGAATAAAAGAAAACCAAAGTCATTTGGATGATGAAATTTTCGATTTTGAAAAAAAAATACTCATGATTAATCAAGAAATATCAGTTTCAAAATAACTCATAAAACACCCTTCTTTGTTTTATATAAAAACCAGATAACACATAACATTTTTATGCAAGTATAATCTATTGATTTTAAAAAATCTATTCATCTGCCATCAGTTTTATTATTGTTTTTTACTATTTTTACCCAATAATATTTATTCAATATGTCACTTTTTCAAAATTCGGTCATTACTAAGTATGTCAACCTGCAAAATAAGGAGACCATTGCAGAAAAATGGAATGTGTATAAAATTCACTTTCTGAATACTGAAATACAAGAGAATATCAAAAACAGCAAGGAGGAGCAATATCAAGGCGAATTTTTGATTGATTTGTTTGTCAATGTGTTGGGATATACTAAAAGTCCTACGCCAAATTTTAATTTAATTACCGAAATTAAAAATGAAAAAGACGGCAAAAAAGCGGACGGTGGAATTATTATTAACGACAAAGTTGTGGGTGTAATTGAACTGAAAGGCACAAACACCACTGATTTGCAGAAAATTGAAGTCCAGGCTTTTGGATATAAAAACAACCAAAAAGATTGTATTTATGTTATTACTTCCAATTTTGAAAAATTACGATTTTATATCGAAAATGCTATTGAATACAAGGAGTTTAACCTCTTTTCGTTGACCCAAAAAGAGTTTGAAATTATGTATTTATGCTTGGCTTTTGAAAACATTTTACACAATATACCAAAAAAACTGAAAGATGAATCTTTGAGCCAAGAAGATTTGATTACCAAACAGTTATATAAAGATTATTCGCTTTTCAAACGGGAGCTTTTTCAAAACTTATTACTGTTAAATCCACAATTTGAAGCCTTAGAACTTTTTAAAAAATCACAAAAATTACTCGACCGTTTTTTGTTTTTGCTTTTTGCCGAAGACCGCCAATTGTTGCCCCCCAATTCTGTTCGTTTGATACTGCAACAATGGAAACAACTCAAAGAATTGGATGAATACAAGCCACTTTACGAACGTTTTAAAAAGTATTTTGGTTATCTCAACACCGGCTATAAAGGCAAACAACACGATGTGTACGCATACAACGGCGGACTTTTTAAAGCCGATGATATTTTAGACAACATCACCATTGACGATGATATTTTGTACAGTAACACTTTAAAACTCTCGGAGTACGATTTTTCGAGTGAGGTGGATGTGAATATTTTGGGACATATTTTTGAAAATTCATTGAACGAATTGGATGAGATAAAAGCCCAATTAGAGGGCAACGAAGTAAACAAAAGTGCGACAAAACGCAAAAAAGACGGTGTTTTTTACACGCCCAAATACATAACAAAGTACATTGTTGAAAACACAGTGGGCAAACTTTGCACTGAAAAGAAAGCAGAATTACAAATTGTTGAGGAAGAATATTTTACGGACAAAAAACGCCAACTTCAAACCAAAAAAAACTTATTAGACAAACTTACAAATTATCGAGATTGGTTGTTGAAAATTACCATTGTTGACCCCGCTTGTGGCAGTGGAGCTTTTTTGAACGAAGCCCTAAACTTTTTGATTGCCGAACATAAGTACATTGATGAATTAGAAGCCAAATTATTGGGTGGTGGAATGATTTTTCCGAATGTAGAAAATTCGATTTTGGAAAACAATTTATTTGGGGTTGACATCAACGATGAGAGTGTGGAGATTGCCAAGCTCTCGCTTTGGTTACGCACCGCACAACCCAATCGAAAACTAAACGATTTAAACAATAATATTAAATGTGGCAACTCCTTAATTGACGACCCCGAAGTGGCAGGCGAAAAAGCCTTTAGTTGGCAAAACGAGTTTCCTTCTGTTTTTGCAAACGGTGGTTTTGATGTGGTGATTGGAAATCCACCTTATGTGCAAGTTAATGATGTCATAAATTATAAGTATGAAACTCAAAAATGTGCAGATCTTTATGTGTATTTTTTTGAAAAGGGGCTGAAAATATTAAAAAAAAGTGGACTGTTTTCTTACATTACACCAAGTCTATTTGTCAAAGGAATGAGATATGAATCTTTAAGAATTTTTTTGATTGAAAATGCTGAAATAATTGAAATTAAAAACATGGGAGACAGGGTTTTTGATGATGTGCAGATGCCAACTACAATAACTGTATTAAAGAATAATAAACTTGATAATAAACAAAATTGGCAAAATTTAATTCCAAATAATAACATTATTAACACATTAAACAATAACACCATTCAACTTCTTGAAATTTCAAAAATCATGAGAGGTTTAGAAATTGGTAAAGATAAAGTCTGCAAAAAAACAGGCGATATTAAGCTATTAACAGGCGAAGATGTATTCAGGTATGGGATTAGCAGTTATAGCTATATAAATCAATCAACCTATGATGAGCATAAAAAAAATTCATATTTTTTCCAAGAAAATAGAATTTTAATTAGAGAAACTGGCAGTTTTATTACATCTTTATTTTTAAGCGATACTAATACTTTTCAAAATAGAAGCCTATATTCAATTAAAATAGACGACGAAAGCAAATACAATCCGTTATTTATATTGGCTATTCTTAATTCAAGAGTTATTCAATTTTACTATAAAACTGTTTTTTCAGCAGAAACAGATATTTTTCCAAAAATTAGAATTGGACAAGTGAAAGAATTACCAATTAAGTTGATTAGCAGGTTGTCCCAGCAGCCCTTTATCGAAAAAGCCGACTTGATGTTGTCATTAAACAAGGAATTGCAGGAAAAGTTACAGAAGTTTCGCAACAACATACAGCGTGAGTTTGGTTTAGACGATTTGTCCACAAAATTACAGAATTGGCATTTGCTTACGTATTCCGAATTTTTGAAAGAGATTGAGAAAAAGAAAGTTAAACTTAGTCTTTCACAAAAAGCAGA
>JAQUGA010000035.1 GCA_028684405.1 Bacteroidales bacterium
AAGATAACCAAGCTGGATATAGAAAATTGCCAGGTACTGCATTGAAAAATGCAGCAACAGGAGAAACTATTTATACACCACCTCAGGATTATGATGAAATAGTGCGTTTAATGTCTAATCTTGAGAAATATATAAATGATTCAGAAATGAGTAATGTTGATCCATTAATAAAGATGGCAATAATTCACTTTCAGTTTGAGAGTATTCACCCTTTTTACGATGGAAATGGAAGAACAGGAAGAATCATTAATATACTTTATTTGGTAATTGAAAAATTACAAAATCTTCCAATTTTATATTTAAGTAGTTACATTATAAAGCATAAATCTGACTATTATAAATATTTACAAAAAGTAAGAGATGAAGACTTGTGGGAAGATTGGATTCTATTTATGATAAAAGGAGTTGAAGAAACAGCAAGAGAGACCATTGAATTAATCATCAAAATTAAAGAATTAATGCTTGAGTATAAACAGTTATTAAGAGATAACTACAAGTTTTATAGTCAGGATTTGCTAAACAATTTATTTAAACATCCATATACCAAAATAGAATTTGTTGTACAAGATTTGGGAGTTTCAAGATTGACAGCAGCTAATTATCTAAATAAACTTGCTGAGGATAATGTATTAAAAAAGGAAAAATTAGGAACATCAAACTATTACGTAAATGAAAAACTATTTGATCTACTCACTAGGCGATAATTAAAGTCCTTGCATAAAAAAAGGCTATGTGCCATGCCCTTTATGAAGCATTTCACACAGCCTAATTTGTTTAAAAAGAATTTTTAGAAACCCTATTTTATTTTTCAAATCTTTCTGCAATGACATTCCAGTCAACTAATTCCCAAAATTTGGAAATATAATCAGGTCTTTTGTTTTGGTAATCAAGATAATAAGCATGTTCCCAAACGTCGCAAGTTAATAATGGTTTATCTCCTTTTGTCAAAGGATTTCCAGCATTGCTTTCTTGGGTAATAGCCAAACTTCCATCTGCTTTTTGAACCAACCAAGCCCAACCTGAGCCAAACAATGTGGCTGATGCTTTGCTAAATTGTTCTTTGAAAGATTCTAATGAATCAAAGTGTTTTTTGATGAGGTTCAATAATTCCCCTTTGGGCTCTTTTGATCCTTGCAAATTAAATTGATTCCAATAGAATGTATGGTTCCAAACCTGTGCTGCATTATTAAAAATTCCACCAGACGATTTTTTTATGATTGTTTCCAAACATTTTTCGTTTTCAAATTCAGTTCCAACAACTAAATTGTTTAAATTTGTAACATACGCTTGGTGGTGTTTTCCATAATGAAATTCAATAGTTTTAGCCGAGATAATAGGCTCTAACGCGTTTTTTTCGTACGGTAATTCTGGTAATGTAAAAGCCATAATTGTTTATATTTTGATTTATTACTAATTTTGCAAAAAATATATCATGAAAAATTTCACTCTTATCACCATTTTGTTTCTTTTTTTAGTTTCGTGTAGTTCATCCAAAGATGAACAAGAACGCCAACGTCAAATCGAAGATTCTATTCATTCTGCAGAATTAGAGAATGTTTTAGACGATGTAAATAGCTACTTTGAGTCGGATAGTTTATCAACGGTAAAGAACGAAATTGAATAGTTTATATAGATTAAACAAATAATAAAAAAAGTTGTTTATTTTATAGCCTAATTTAGAAAGAGTCTATATAAAAAGGTCTCCTTGAATTCAAGGAGACCTTTTTTATATAGGTATGTTTTTTTTTATTCGATGATATCGCACCAGTTATGCTTATCTTCTATTTCGCCATACTGAATTCCTCTAAGGGTTTCGTATAGTTTTGTAGACCATGGTCCGGGTACTCCTTCTTTACCAAATTTGTATGAATGTCCAGTATCTCTGTCTACAATTTCACCAATGGGCGAAATTACAGCTGCTGTTCCGCATGCACCTGCTTCTTCAAAAGTGGATAATTCATCAGTATGAATATGTCTTCTTTCAACTTTTAATCCCAACTCTTCAGCTATTACCCGTAAGCTTTTATTGGTAATGGAAGGAAGAATCGATGGGGAGTCGGGAGTGACATAAGTATTGTCTTTTATTCCAAAAAAGTTGGCAGGACCTGCTTCGTCGATGTATTTTTTCTCTTTTGCTTCAAGGAAAAGACAGGTAGCAAAACCTTCTTTATGTGCTCTTTCGCCTGGTTTTAAACTTGCAGCGTAATTGCCTCCAACTTTATAAGAACCAGTTCCTAGTGGTGCTGCACGGTCATAATCTTTTACCAATTGAGCTCTAACAGGTTTGAAACCTTCTTTAAAGTAAGGTCCAACTGGAGTTACAAATACCATAAATAAATACTCATCTGCTGGTTTTACTCCAACTCTTTCGCCCGTTCCAATAAGCAATGGACGAATGTATAAAGAGCCACCTGTTCCGTATGGTGGGATGAACCCTTCATTCAATTTTATTGCTTTAAATACAGCATTTTTGAAAACCTCTTCGGTCACTTCTGCCATCATAATTCCCTGTGCAGAGTGGACTAAGCGTTTCCAGTTTTCGCGCCAGCGGAAAATACGAACTTTTCCATCTTTGCCACGGAATGCTTTTAAACCTTCAAAAGCTTCTTGTCCGTAATGCAAACAAGTAGCAGCCATGTGCATGGTAATTTGTTCTGATGAGGATACCTCCAATTCGCCCCATTTGCCATCACGATAATAACAGCGGACATTATAATCCGTTTTAATGTAACCAAATGCTAAACTTTTCCAGTCAATGTTTTTCATAATGTTATATTTTGTTTTATATATTTCTATTTCATTTCAATGCTCTAAATTAGAAAGATTATTTTAGAATCAAAGTTATTTATTTTAAAAGTTTCTTTTTTGAATGTTAAAAATCAAAAATTCAGACATTTGTGCTAAATCATTTTTTTGTTTATGGTAACAATGTCCAAAAACTATTGTCAAAAGGAGATTCTTGCTCTATTCTAACAATTCCTTTGAGTGGATGGATGTAATATTTAATAATGTATCCTAAATTGGGATACGTATATGTGACTTCAAAACAGTTAAATCCTCCAGCTACCGTTGCCACATACTCTTCTTTTTGAGTGAGTTCTCGTATTTCGGTATCGCTGCCAAAATACATACTGGCTTCTCTTTGATGAATCTCGCCAATGGGAGCGCCGGTTCGTAAAATATAACATGGATTGTTGAAGTCTCTATCGGTTTCGACGATTCCTAAATGATTAATTTCCAAATAGAGAGTATCGTAAAAGTGAAAATCTTCAGGGGCATAAAAATGATTGTCAATGCTGACAATATATCGGTCTTCTCCTACTTTTTTATAATGATAATGATATCTGGAATATTGCAAACTTAAAGTTGGACCACTAATGGCATCTGTTTGTCCGCCAAGACTATAAGAGGCATTGTCATAGGCAAAGACATAAGGATTTTCAGGCTTCACCGGTTCATCAATGGGTTTTTCTTTCTTGCACGAAATGAGTAGTAGTAATGCTATTGAGAGAGAAAGAAATGCGAGGTTTTTCATGTCGGATGGATGTTTGTATTTCTGTTTGAACATATTTGAGATCAGTTGTTTATTCTTTTTAGGATAAATATATAGTTTTTTATTCACTTTGGGCAATAGCAAGCATAAGTTGCTCCATAATATCTCGAATGTCCGAACTTTTAGTGCTAAAGTGGTTGATAATAATCGCAAAAGAGAGGAGTTCACCTTTTTTGTTGGTAGCATATCCGGCATAAGCCCGAATTCCATTCATGGTACCACTTTTTGCCCGAATGTCAATTTTTGTTTTTTGTTTTTGGAACAATCGTCTCAAAGTACCCGATTCGCCGGCTTCTGCAAGGGATTCGTAATAAATATCGAAACATTTTTGGGTGTACATGAAATTCAAAAATGTACATAAAAAGTCGGCCGATAGTAAATTGTTTCTTGATAATCCACTTCCATCTCTAATTTGAATTCCTTCCACATCTAATTTTTGTTGTTTCAAAAAGGAGGTCACAGCAGAGTTTCCCGTGTCAAAAGATCCCATCGAAAAGCGATTCCATCCGATGGTTTTGAAAATTGCTTCTGCAAAGGTATTGTGGCTGTATTTATTGGTGATATTTATAATCGATTGTAAACTTGGAGAATAGATGGTGTGGAAAAGAGTTTGCAGTTTAGCAGTGTCGATTTCCGAGCTATGGCTAATTTTTGATAATTTGCCACTGGTTTTAATTCCGAATGATGGAAGTGCATTATTCAGATGGTTTATAAAAACAATTTCGGGTTGTGGAATGGCTCCTTTGACCATAAAATTTTCAGAATCAATAGGAACTGTGCCTTCCATTTGGCAGTTTCCATTAAAGTGATCTGCATAAATATTTACATTGTCGCCACTTCTTCGGGCTCCCGTTTTTACATTGTTTTGGATTTTTACATTATTTAATGCAGGAAATATAGAATCGATGGTCGCTTTATCGCCAATTTGACTTCCTGGTTTGAAATAAACCTGATAAATATTTTCATTGAAATTCAAAGCAGAAGCTCCAGCACCATAATGATTCCCAATATCTCCCCATTGCCATGTAGGCGACACTTGATGTATGTCAAAAGAAGAAACATCGGCAATGATGGCACCGTCAATTTTATTTATTCCATTTTTCTTTAGTTCCTGAGCAACTTCCGAAAAAAGCAAGTCGGCGTTTGTCGATTTCCAACGATGTGATCCAAAAGTGGGGTCTCCATAGCCTTTTACGATGATATTTCCGTGTAAAACAGAATCTAATCCCAAAATGCCATCGTAATAGAATTCTGTCTGAAATCGATAATGCGAACCCAGGCGAACAAATGCAACACCCGTTGTAATGGCTTTCATCACCGAAGCCGGAACCAAGCTTTTTTGAGCATTGCTTTCAATAATAATTTCTCCGCTTTTCACATTCCGAACTTGAAGACTCCAGCTGCTTTTTGCTAAAATTGGATTTCCCTCCAGTCTTTTCATCTCCTCAATCAAAGGCTGTTTCCCGATTGGAATGGACTTATTTTGTTGTCCGAGGATAGGAAAAACAATTAAAAAACAGAAAATATTTAAAAGGAAAATCCTCTTTTTCATAATAAATGATTTTATCGGATAAAAGTACAAAAAAGCACAATAAAAAAGCCATTTCGAAAAATGGCCTTTTTACGTTTAACTATTTCGGGCAATGAAATTTAGAATCGAACTCCCATAGTAAGAACAAAGTTGCTTTGTGCAAATTGTTGATTTGCTGCGTTTACATATTTGGGAGAATATAAATAGTAATCTTCTTTCAGCATTGAATAAATGTATGCAAAATCTAAATAAATTGATTCAGATTTGAAACCAATTCCGCCTGAAATGGAAGAACGTGAAGCATCATTTATGCTTGATTTGAAAGGATTTGTATAGTATGCATATCCCAATCTGAGAGCCATAGGCGATAGATTAAGCTCTCCACCAGCTCTGATAACGTGCTGTGCTTGATAGTTGTTTTTTACATTGTTATTTTCATTGAAGAAGTTATAATTCGAAGATCTTAAGCGGGCAGAGGAGTAGTCAACAAATTCGTAATCAAGTCCGATAAATCCATAATTTTTGAAGACAAATGCCATGTTTCCCATCAATCTTAAAGGTGTGTTTATTTCATATTTATAATCGAGAATGTCTGATTTGATGTCGTATGAAATACCATTTACATTTGATTTAATATCGCGGGTAAAAGAATCGCTAATTTTATAGAAGAAAGTTGGTGTGTGAACGGCTGCTCCAAATCTGATCATTTCAATGGGGCGATAAAGAAATCCAACTTTTAAGTTAACACCAGAACCGTTTGTAGTTAAATTATCGTTGATGCTAAAGTTTTTAAATCCATTGATGGTGTCGTTAATATCGTCCTCTTCATACTGAGATGATTCCTTGTAATTAAAGTAGGGAAGACCTAAAGTAGCACCAATAAATAGTTTATCGTTATAATTTCCAGAAAGAGCAAAATACCACTCATTCATGGATCCTTTGGTGTTGATTGTTTTTCTTTGTTGCACACCTCCATTTTCTACAGGGCTTGAATACAAGAAATTAATGGTGTCAATGGGGTCAATCAAGTAAGTTTCATATGCAAGCCAGGTGTCAAAAGCATTTAGATTGGCGGGCATAATGCCGTTTGCATGGTCGCGATATTCCGTCATCAAAGAGTTTTTGTCGTTAAAGCCTTCTATAACGGTGTTGTTATTGTAGTTTGCCAATCGATTAATCCCAAATCCAAATTGCATAAATTTCCATTGTGGGGTTTCTGAATTTGTAGCTCCAATTTTTCCGGATATAACAACTCCTAAATTACTAACATTGAAATTATATTTAAAATCTTCGGCCGACATACCGTTGTAATCAACCATTGCCTTGCTATAATGAATAGAGGGGGAAAAGCTGATGTCAGATTTTTTATAAATACCCATCGATGCTGGATTTGTTGAAATAGCTGAATGATCTGCACCCACAGCACCAAAAGCACCACCACTTCCTAGAAATCGAGCTGTACCACCCCAATACATTTGAGAGTAGCGAAGAGCTTCTACTTGGTTTTGTGACTTTGTTATGTTGAGAAGGCAAAGCACAAAGAAAAAACTCATTCCAAATTTTATGTATTTTCTTGTTTTCATGGTCATTATTTTTTTAGTTTCTTGAATTTATTTAAATGAAGCTAATATCATATTAGTTTTATTCTTTTGTTGTTTTTAATAATTATCTGCGACTGCCACTGCCTGAACGAGAGCTG
Organism: Bacteroidales bacterium; assembly: GCA_028684405.1. Lineage (GTDB taxonomy): Bacteria > Bacteroidota > Bacteroidia > Bacteroidales > WCHB1-69 > JAQUGA01. Next base: position 6,784 of record JAQUGA010000035.1, read on the forward strand.
CTTGATGAGCTTGAAGATCTTGATGAACCAGACGAGCCAGAAGAACCTGAGGATGAACGGCTGCTTGATGAGCTGGGAGAAGAGTATGTGCTGCGAGAAGGACTTGAGCTTGGAGCTGTGTAATTGCTTCTGGGTGTGCTGCTCGGAGCCGTACGAGTGTTGTTGCGAGATGGATTGCTGCTTGGAGCAGTGTAGTTTCCGCTGGGTCTTGTGTTTATTGGTTGAGTTCTTGTGTTCGTTGGTTGAGTTCTTGTGTTTATTGGTTGAGTTCTTGTGTTCGTTGGCTGAGTATAGTTTTGTCTTTGATTATTGCTTGGTTGAGAGTATCTATTGTTTTGTTGCTGAGAATTATTGGGAGCATTATACTCTTGGTTTGAACGAGGCGTAGAGATGTTATTATTAGGTTGATAGGGTTTTGTGTTCGAGCTTTCTGGGCGGTTATAGACAGGACGGTTTTCGCGCGTGCTGGTTGGAGCAGTTCTATCGTTGTAATTTGTTCGAGTATCAACCGGATTTCTGTTTTCGTTCATATTATACTTGTAGTGAGCAGGATTATTGTCGTTTGTTCTATTTGTATTATATGGTTTTTCGGCAGGAGTTTCAATCACTCTGTTTCTGTTGGAGTTGTCAATATTGCCTGTATTGCTGGGTCTTTCTTGTCTCTGATTCGTGTTTACGTTGGTATTTCTTTCAGTAGGTCTAGTTCTTTCAGTAGGATTAGATCTATTAATATTTTCAATATTGGTTGGTCTTTCAGTTGAGATTCTAGTATTGGTACCCGATTCTCTTCCAATATTTGTTTCTGCATCTCTTCTGGTATTTGTACCCGATTCTCTTCCAATAGGAGTTGTTCCTGCGTTACGTGAAGCATTGTCAGAAGAAATATTTGGTTTTACATCGGTATTTCTACTGCTTTCAATTTTATTATTATCAATTCTGCTGTTTGTAGTAGCGTTTCCAGATGCAATAGTGGCTCTTTCAAATCTTTCTCCAAAACTTGGGCTTACATTTCCGGCAGTTCCGGTATTTGAATTTGAGCCTGAAGTTCTGCTTCCGCTACTTCCTGCACCATTACCAGCACCAATGGCTGTTCTGGGCCCGTAGGTGTGCGATCTGTTGTTGTCTCGGCTGTTATAATAGTAGTCAGATGAGTTTCCATATCTTCCGTCAGCGTATCCATCCCAATATCCGTTGTTGTATCCGTGGTAGTATCCGTGGTGGTATCCAGATCCGTAACCCCAACCGTAGTATGGATATCCATAACCGTATCCGTAACCCCAGCCACCGTAGTAATAAGGTCTGTAGTAGGATCCACCCCACCACCAACTATATCCTAAATAAATACTTGTTCCATAGCACCATGGGTTGTATGAATACCAATACATGTTTGTAAAGTACGGATCGTAGTAATTCCATGTGTAATGTGGGTTATGGAAACGTCTAATTCTGGAAGAATAATAATAATCGTAATGATCATCGTAATAATTATTCGTGATATACGTATTTCCAGATTGTGTTGTAGAGTATGTTTCTGTATTTTCTTGACCGTATTCTTGATTTTCTGTATAATCTTGATTATAGTTTTGGGTAGTTGAAGTATTGTTCTGTTGTGAAGAACTGTTGTTATAATCTTGATTTTGAGAATGTTGAATAGGTCGGGTTGATACTGTTTCGGTTTGTGTGTATGTTTCACTTTTTGCCGGAGCTGCGGTGAAATATACATCGTCGTATCCGCCACCAGGCTGGAATACGGTGCAGGAACTTAAGAAGAATCCTGTTGCTGCAATGACTAAATACTTTTTCATGACTTTGCCCTCCATCGTTTCGTTTATTATTTGTATAATTTCTTTTATTACTTTTGCTAAATATTTCATTGTATTATTAAAGTAACAAATATCATACCACAAATTATGGCAAAAAATTTCACGAAACGTTCTGACAACTATTCTCAATGGTATAATGAACTTGTAATAAAGGCCGATCTTGCCGAAAACTCTGCCGTTCGCGGATGCATGGTGATCAAACCCCATGGTTATTCCATTTGGGAAAAAATGCAATCAGCTTTGGATAAAATGTTTAAGGACACAGGGCATGTAAATGCTTATTTTCCTCTTTTTATTCCAAAATCTTTTTTGAGTCGTGAGGCAGCTCACGTGGAAGGTTTTGCCAAAGAGTGTGCCGTAATTACGCATTATCGTTTAAAAAGTGATCCAAATGGAAAAGGTGTTATTGTTGACCCCGATGCAAAACTAGAAGAAGAGTTAATTGTTCGACCTACTTCGGAAACTATTATTTGGGATACGTACAGAAAATGGATACAGTCATACCGCGATTTACCACTTTTAATCAACCAATGGGCGAATGTTGTTCGTTGGGAAATGCGCACTCGTTTGTTTCTCAGAACAGCCGAGTTTTTGTGGCAAGAAGGTCATACGGCTCATGCAAGCGAAAAAGAAGCCATGGAGGAAGCACGCAGAATGTTGGATGTCTATTCTACTTTTGCCGAAGAATATATGGCAATGCCCGTTTTAAAAGGAGTTAAAACAGCCAGCGAACGTTTTGCTGGTGCTGTAGAAACATTTTGTATTGAAGGACTAATGCAAGATGGAAAAGCCCTGCAAGCCGGAACATCGCATTTTTTGGGACAAAATTTTGCGAAAGCATTTGATGTTAAATTTCTAACCAAAGAAAACCAACAAGAATATGTATGGGCTACTTCTTGGGGCGTTTCTACCCGTTTGGTGGGTGCATTAATCATGACTCACTCTGACGATCATGGTTTAGTTTTGCCTCCAAAGTTAGCACCCATTCAGGTAGCTGTGATTCCAATTTTCAAAAATGAAGAGGAGTTGCAACGTATTTCCGAAAAGATTGTTCCCATCATTGATGCATTAAAAGCAAAAGGAATTTCTGTGAAATATGATGACAGAGATACTCAAAAGCCGGGTTGGAAGTTTAATGAATACGAGTTTAAAGGAGTTCCTGTTCGTCTTGCTGTTGGACCGAGAGATTTAGAAAACAATAGTTTAGAAATTGCTCGCCGCGATGAATTAACAAAAGAAACAATTGCTTTCGACAAATGTGTTGAATATGTTGAGCAATTATTGGAAGATATTCAATCTAATTTATACAATAAAGCCTTGGATTTCAGAACCAAAAACACGGTTGAAGTCAATACGTGGGACGAATTTGTTCAGCGCATAGAGAATGAAGGTGGTTTTATTTCTGCACACTGGGATGGCACAGCCGAGACGGAAGAAAAAATCAAGCAAGAAACCAAAGCCACCATTCGTTGTATCCCTTTGGATAATCCTTTGGAAGATGGAAAATGTATTTTAACGGGCAATCCTTCCAAACAAAGAGTTTTGTTTGCTCGTTCGTACTAAAATAAAAAAAATGAATGATCCAAAACTAATTGCTTTTAAGCGTCTTCTCGATATTATGAATGATTTGAGAGCTGCTTGTCCTTGGGACAGAGAGCAGACGTTTGAAAGTCTACGAATATTGACTATTGAAGAGGTGTATGAATTGTCGGATGAGATTCTGGATAAAAATCCGGAAGGGATAAAAAAAGAGCTGGGCGATTTAATGCTTCATTTGGTCTTTTATTCTAAAATTGCAGAAGAGAAAGATTATTTTGATGTTGCAGATGTGCTTCATTCGATTTGTGAAAAACTGATTCGTAGACATCCCCATATTTATGGTGATGCTTTGGCGGAAAGTCCAGAAGATGTAAAAAATCATTGGGAAAAAATTAAAATGCGTGAAGGACACCGTTCTGTTTTGTCGGGCGTTCCTCGCCATGTTCCTTCTTTGGTTAAAGCATTTCGGATTCAAGAAAAAGCCAGTGGCATCGGTTTCGATTGGGATAATCGAAATCAGGTTTGGGAAAAAGTTCAAGAAGAGTTGCAAGAGTTTCATGTAGAAGCAGAAGCCCAAAATGGAGAAAAAATGGAAGAGGAGTTTGGCGATTTGTTGTTTGCTTTGGTAAACTATGCGCGCTTTTTAAACATAAATCCGGATGATGCTTTGGAAAAAACCAATCTAAAATTTATCAAACGTTTTACGTATCTTGAAGAACAAACGAAAGAGGCAAATCAAAAACTGAGCGAAATGACTTTGGATGAAATGAACGTAATTTGGGAAGAATCAAAAAAAATTTAAAATTAAGGCATGTTTTTTGGAATAACATTAAATTCTAAATAAATACAACCATGAAAAAATACACATTATTACTTATTCTAATTGGAGCCATGGTTCTGATTTCTTGTGAAAAAGACCCCGTCGACCCGTCGATTGATGATCGCGATAAAATTGTTGGGTCGTGGTCTGTTTCTGATCAAACTTTAGCAAAGGCAAATTATGTAGTGAAAATTTCAAAAGACAGTGAAAACAGTCGAAAAATTTGGATTTCAAATTTTCATGGTTTATTAGATAATGCATTTGCTTATTTAAGTGGAAACAGCATTGAATTGCCTCAACAAAATGTAGCGGAATTTGTCGTTATGGGCGATGGAAATGTTCAGAACACCCAGCAATTAAAGTGGCAATATTGGGTGAGTGATGGAGCCCAACAAGACACCATTATTGCTACATATCAAAAATCTGGGAAATAAATTCAAAATTAAAAAGGCTGTTAATTTAACAGCCTTTTTTTGGTTTTATGTTGTTGTTTATGTGAGCAATTTTTTTATGGCTTCGGAGATTGTTTTGTTGTCTGTTTTTCCTTGCATCTCTTTAGATGCGATGCTCATTATTTTACCCATCTCTTTTATGGAGTTTGCTCCTGTTTCTTGAATAATTCTTTTTACAATTTTTTCTACTTCCGATGTTTCCATTTGAGGGGGAAGATACTCTTTCAAGACTTCAGCTTGTGCTATTTCGGGTTCGTACAAGTCATTTCTGTTTTGTTCTTTGTATATCTGAGCAGAATCCAAACGTTGTTTAATTAGTTTTCGGATTATTTGCAACTCCTCATCATCGGATAATTCGTCCTTGTGTCCTTTTTCGGATAAAGCATTTGTAAAGGCTGATTTTAGTGCTCTTAGTGCTTCGAGTTTTGTTTTATCTCGAGCAAGCATTGCTTGTTTAAGGTCATTATTTAACAGGCTCGAATATTTCATATTTAATCAACGTTGTCGTGAAGATATGGATTTTGTCGTCTTATTTCAACTTCTTTATCTTTGATTTCCATAATAAAATCCTGTTTTTCCGTTTCATAATCCGATTGATTGTTGCAAATGCTTACATTTTTCCTCATGTATGCGGGAATGCGTTCAATCTCATCCAATCCTTCTGTTGTTTTAATGCTGTTGTTGGTTTGTCTGAGTTTGGCCAATCTATCCACGTCATTAATATAAGTCTCGGTTGGAATTGAAATGGGATTTGGTTTTATTTCAGTTGCTGTTTGTCGGCTTTCTTCTTGGATGGGTTCTCCAAACTGATTTTCAAAAGTAAACGTATCGTCTTGTTCATCAAAAAGTTGGTGAACTATTCTTGGTTCCTGATTTTGAGAGGTTTGGATAGATGGTGTTTTTGTGTTTGTGCCAAAACCAGTAGTTGGATAAATTTCCTGATTTCGTGTTTCGGAAGGGGGTCCATTAAGCGTAAATTCAGTTAATTCGTTCGAGTTTTCGTTTTTTAGTTTTTGTTCAGCTTGTTCCGTTTCCAAAACGTGATTAATGGGTTGTTTAGCTTTGTTCATAACTGTAAAGTCGCTATTGCTAGCTTCAAATCCGGTAGCAATAATGGTAACAGAAATATTGTTTTCGAGAGTGTCGTCCTGACCGTATCCCCAAATAACATTTACGTCAGATCCAGCCTCTTCAACCACATAATCCGAAATATCTGTAACCTCGTCCATTGTTATTTCGTCTGTTCCAAAAGAGATATAAAGCAATATATCTTTTGCTCCGGTAATGTTATTGTCGTTTAGTAGGGGTGATGACAGTGCCATTTCAACCGCATTTATAGCTCTATTTTCTCCTTCGGCTTTTCCTGAACCCATGATAGCAACGCCACTTTGTTTCATTACCGTTTTTACGTCTTCCAAGTCTACATTAATGCCGCCAACACAGGTGATAATTTCGGCTATGCTTTTTGCTGCCGTAGCAAGGATGTCATCCGCTTTACTAAAAGCTTCCGTCATTTTCAGATCGCTATAGAGTTCACGAAGTTTGTCGTTGCAAATAACCAAAAGTGCATCCACATTTTCTTTTAGTTCTTTAATTCCTTCATCTGCATATTGACGTCGTTTGCGTCCTTCAAAACCAAAAGGAATGGTTACAATTCCCACCACCAGAATGCCCATCTCTTTTGCAATCTGAGCAATAATTGGAGCCGCACCAGTTCCAGTTCCTCCGCCCATACCAGCAGTAATAAAGATCATTTCGGTATTGTTGTCGATGGCTTTTTTTAGCTTATCAATATTTTCGATGGCAGATTCACGGCCAACCGATGGAATCGACCCAGCTCCAAGTCCTTTTCCTATTTGTATCTGATTTGGAACAGGATTGGTTTGAAGTGATTGTGCATCGGTATTGCAAACAATAAAATCAACTCCTTTGATACCTTGTTCATACATGTATTTTACAGCATTGCAACCACCGCCACCAACGCCAATTACCTTGATGATTGAGGATTGATTTTTGGGTAGTTCAAAGTTTAAAATTTCGTCGTTATTAATGTTGTTCATATCCATGGCTTCAAACTGATTATTTTGCATTTTATATATTTTTTATAAAGTTATCATTTATCATTGATTGTTACACCTTTTCAGGCGTTTTTTATCAACAAAAAGTTGTTAGTATCCCTCATTATTTAATTCCCTCATCTCCAGAAAACATACTTTTGAAAATTTCGGCAATTTTTGTACCCGATATTGTCGGTCTTGAGTTCCCAGTTTTCTCTTTTTTCTTTCTTTGGGTTTTTGATGGTATTTCATTTTCTTCTTCAGAATCAGAATTAAGTAGCGAATATTTTTCATCGAAGCCCTGAATTACTAGGCCAATTCCTGTCGAATAGATGGGAGTAAGAAGTTCTTGAGGTACTTTTTCCGAGAGGTGTTCGCTTGGCAATCCAATTCTGACATCCATGCCCGTAATAAACTCTGTAAGTTCTTTGATGTGTTTCATTTGCGATCCACCGCCAGTTATCACAATGCCAGCTATAAGTTTGCGGTCGAGGCCACTGTTTTTGATTTCGTAGAAAACTTGTTCAATAATTTCTTCTACACGAGCTTGAATGATGCTTGCCAAACTTCTGAGCGAAATTTCTTTGGGTGTCCTTCCTTTTAGTCCAGGAATAGTAACAATTTCGTCGTCTCTGTTTTGTTCCGACAGGCAAGAACCATATCTTACTTTTAGTGCTTCCGCTTGGCTTTTGATAATGGCACATCCCTCTTTAATGTCCTCTGTTACGATGTTTCCGCCTAGTGGAATTACGGCTGTGTGGCGTACTATTTTGTCGTGAAAAATAGCAATATCGGTAGTGCCACCTCCAATATCTACGAGAACTACACCGGCTTCTTTTTCTTCGTCACTCAAAACGCAACTAGCTGCTGCCAGTGGTTCGAGCATAATTTGTTCCACTTCACATTGTACGCGTTCTACGCATTTAAAAATGTTTTGAATCGCACTTACATTTCCCGTAATAATATGAAAGTTTGCACCTAGTTCAACGCCGTTCATACCAATTGGGTTTGTTGTAATGTGCTCGCGATCAACAATATATTCTTGAGGAATAACATTTATTATTTTTTCACCTGGTTTAACAACCAATTTATGCATGTTGTCTATCAGTTTTTGCACATCGGCTCTTGATATTTCATCCGAAGTGTCGGAACGGAGGATGCTTCCTCGATGTTGAATGCTTTTGATGTGTTGACCAGCGATGCCCACTACTACAGATCCAATTTCGACGCCCGATTTTATCTCGGCCTCACGAATGGCTGTTTGTATTGACATAACGGCTTCGCCAATATTTGAAATTTGACCTCTGGCAACTCCGGTAGATTCTGTTTTGCCCGATCCAATAATTTCTAATTTTCCATTTTTGTCTTTGCGGCCCACTAAAACGGCTATTTTGGTGGTTCCAATGTCTAATCCTACTATAATTTCGTTGTTTTCCATATTATTGTTGTTTTCTTGTACATACTACTTGATTGCGATATTTTAAATTGATAATGCTGTATTTTTCCCAACCAACCTTCTGAAAGCCTTGCTGATACATCATTTCTAAATTTTGAAATTTTGTTTCCAAATCGTTGATGTCTCCTAATATTATTAACTGATCTCCAACTCTTGGAATTAACTCAATTTCTCGTTTTTCGGTGATGTATATCTGATCGATTTGGGCTTTCAAAAAAGGATTTTCGCTAATGTGCATAGCGGTTTTGTAAATTTTAAAAAGGACGCTGTTTTCAATACTATTATCTGCTGAAAAAAGCTCTTTTATAACGATTGAATCATTGTACGAAGTGTTGATTTCTCCAGAAGCTACAACAACTCTTTCGCTTCCAAACGAAGAGATTGGCATAAGTTTTTTGTCGTATGTAATATAAAAAGATTCGCCTTTTTTATTAAAAACTCTAGCCAAAGGTTTCTTTTGCTTGATTTTGACGTGCAAGTTTCCATTTAAATCCATTGAAAGATTTGCACTTTCGATATATGGATTAATTAGAATTGCGGCCTTAATTTCAGATAGATTAATTTCAGAAATTTCGGTACTATGTATTTCAGGATATACTGATTTTACAATGTTTAAGATTTCATAATCTTTAATAAAAGGCAAGCTATTATCGTAATTAATTTGAATTTTAATCTCCTTGCAATCCTGTTTTCCATGCATCACAATGGTGAAGATAATGCCCGAAATCGCAAGAATTGATAAGACTGATATGATGGCTATTTTCTTTTTCATAATGTGCTGTTTGTTTCGAGTTGATTTTTTACGAGAGGAACCAGTCTGTCGATGTTTCCAGCACCCATCA
>JAQUGA010000240.1 GCA_028684405.1 Bacteroidales bacterium
GTACCATCTGTTGCTACCACAGTGTATGAACCAGGGGATAAGTTGCTCGCGGTTGCTGTCGTTTGTGGTGGTGTAGTATTCCATTCGTATGTAATGGGTTGAGTCCCTCCAGTTGTTGTAATCGCAACAGAACCATTGTTATCTCCGCATGTGGGATGCGTGAGGTTAAAGTTTGATATGCTTGGTCCTGAAGTGTTTCCTACTGTGTAAGTCGCAGTTACCGTACAGTTGTTCTCATCCGTAACCGTTACGGAATATTGACCAGCTGGTACATTTGAAATGTTTTGAGATGTTTGTACCGGAGTTGTGCTCCATTGATAGGTTAAATACTGAGTTGAGTTTATGATAATATTTACACCACCGTTTGATTGATTACAAGTGGCGTTTATGATGGATGAATTTGATATAACCGGACCCGGAATGCTAATTACCTGATATGTTTGTGTTAAGACACAAGAGTTAGCGTCTGTCAGCGTTAGTGTATATGAGCCAGCGGGCAGATTTGAAATAATTGTGTCGTGAGAAACTGGATTCGTATTCCAATTAATATTTACAGGGGCAGTTCCGCCCGTGTGGCTGAATGAAATTTCTCCAGTGCCTGAGTCACAATTGTCGTCCGTAATTGAAATATGACTAATGGCTGGGGTATCATATACAGTAACAGTTACTGTTGTTGTATTAGAGCAGCCCTGAGCAGATGTTCCTGTTACAGTATAGCTTGTTGTCGAGCTTGGTGAAACAGTAACAGAAGACCCTGTTTGTCCGGTACTCCAATTATAAGTAGAAGCTCCACTCGCAGTGAGAGTTGCATCATCACCCGGACAAATATTTGTCGCTGTAGCAGTGACATTAGGAAGAGGATTAACAACAACTGTTGCTTCAGTTGCGGGACCCGGGGTTCCTCCGCTGGGTGTGATAACTAGTGTATATGTGCCTGCATTTACCGCTTGAGCATTGGGTATAGAGGCTGTAGGGGATGTTGACGATTGATAGAACCCGTTGGGACCCTGAAAAGTGAATGTCGCACCCGAAGGTGGGTTTTCTACTACTAAGGTTGCTGTTTCACCAACACAAACTGTATCGCCTTGAAAAGGTCTGACAATAGCACAGTTAGTAGAACCAGTTGAAGTGGAATGACTTTCAAAATTGATTTGGCAATGACTATTAGAATAGTTGGTTATTAGTAATATATACCAACTTCCAGGAGTTGCGTTAGGGATGTGAACATATTCTGTTGATTGAGCTGAATAACTACAATCTATGATGTTTCCAATAGGATATCCTCCTAAATCTGAAGGATTGGGCCCGTATGTTGGTCCGTGCGATGAACCGCCACTAGTGTTAAGTTGGCTGCATACACCTGAAGCAATCAAAGCATCAAATGAACTCGCCATAAAGGGACCCCAACAGATGAAATCTAAGTCTTTCGAGGGAGTTGTCCACATGTGAATATTTATTCGTCCAGCTTGGTCGACTTGTAAAAAATACCAGGCTGGGTTGGGAGTTGAATAAAGGCAACCAATATTGGACCCAGCAGAACCTGAGCCGACTCCTGCTGGAAAACTATATGTAGGATCATCCGAACAAAATGGCTCGGCGGTTGCACATGTAGGACCTTGTCCAAATAAATTTATGTTTATTAAAACAAACGCTAAAAGAAGCAGAATTTTTGTTGCTGTTTTTTTCATACGAATAATATAAATGTTATTTTTAATAGTGATTCAAACAAAAGAAAAGAAAACACACCTATCCATAATCTGTTAATTAAGGTAAATTTTACGATACTTTTCATATGTTTTTTTTTATCTTAAACCAGTAATATTATGTTATGATATAACAAAATTTCAAAATATCTTCTTGTGACCTAATTGATAGACTCTTATTTCGCTAGCAATGTTGTCTAAGTTTTTTTTATTTTACTTTTTAACTTTGTTTTGTGTTAATTGTTTCGCATATAGAGCTAGGAGATGATTTCGGGAATGAAATATTTTCAACTAATAAATTATTTGTGCTGAAATACTATATTTTCCCGATAAATAAAACATGGAAAATATTATCTTTTATTGGAAAGCTTGTGTTTTGTCAGATATTGCACAATCTGATAGTTTGATTGTGCAAATTCTTGCATGATAGTTTGTGTCTTTTGGTTTGACAAATTCAGAGAATTATTTTCTGAAAGATCATAAAAGAGAATTTCCCCATCTTCTCGGATGACTAAAAACCACTCTTTTGAAATAACTCCATATGAAATATCATTGCTAACCACAGCATATTGGCGATTTTCATTTAATAAATCAACGCCTAAAGAATTATTGATATACGGATTTCCGAGTAAGCCCATAACCGTTGGAAAGATATCCATTTGCGAAGCTATTTGCGAAGATGAAAATACAGAATCCAAAATTGCTGGTGCATATATTAAAAAGGGGGAATGATGATATGATAATGGTATTTCGTGGGGACTTGGAGCATTAAATCCATGGTCGGCAACAAAAACAAAAATAGTATTGTCAAACCATGGTTTTTGGCTGGCTTGTGCCAAAAACTGTCCAATTGCCCAATCAGAATATTCAATCATTTGCTTTTTTACATCGGATGATTTTGGACGCAAGGAAATATCAGGGGGGAAAATATAGGGACCGTGATTGCTGGAAGTTAGAAATGCTGCAAAAAATGGCTTTTCATTCATGCTTTTTTCTGAAATTTTATCTACTGCAAATTCAAACATTACATGATCGGGAACGCCTAAATTGCTGATTACTTTCTCTTTTGGATAATGTTTTTGACTTGTAATTTCATCAAAATGATTGGCTGTTAAAAACCCTCCCAAATTATCAAATTGATCATCGTGTGTCATGAAAAATAGGGTTTGATAGCCATTTTCTTTCAAAACTCCAGATAATCCAGAATAAATATTGATTGGAAAATCATTGAAAGCATGCTTTTGAGGAATGGCTGGAAATGCAAAAAGTGACGAAAATACACCGTTATAAGTGTGAATTCCTGTAGTGTAAGCTTGGTCAAAGCTGATCGATTTTGTAGCTAAATCATCCAAAACTGGGGTCAAATTTTCAGTATTTCCAAATCGAGCCATGTTTTGAGCTCCCATGCTTTCTATAATGACCAATATCACATTGTAATTCAGCGCTTTTGAATCGGTATTTCTAAATCTTGCAATCGGTGATTCATGAATCAAGGTGTCTATTCCCAAATGCTGTTGCATAATAGAAATGGCTTGTTCGTCAGAAATAAAATGAATCTCTTGATTTTCTGATTTCTGATTGTCCAACCAACTTCTCATCAAAGTAAATACTGGATTTAATCCCAATTGATTCGCATATGGATAAGGCGAGAAAAATGCGGTTCCAATTCGAATGGGCGATTTTTGCTCAATTCTTCCTCGAATTCCTAAAAAAGTAATGCCCATAAATAAAATGGAGGCAATGCTAAAAAGCAATATTCCTTTCAGCTTGGAGTGGGTTTTCAGAAAGGAAATACGATTTGAATAATTTAGGAATAAATGATTCACCCATTTGTACCACAAAAAAGAAAAAAGAATAAAAGGAACTACCGCAAGCCAGTAACGGTATTCGCTAGCAATCATTTTTATCACAAAAATAGGGGAGTCGAACCATTGAAAAGCCGACATATTGAATCTGTTTCCAAATTGGATGTAAAATGGAATATCGGCAAAGCAAATTAAAAATGCAATAATATAGAGTGTAA